>JBFKVO010000101.1:0-5211 GCA_041639095.1 Candidatus Limnocylindrales bacterium
CAGGGGGCGTCCGGGCGCGGTCGCGCCGTCACCGCCGGTGGGATGCTGTACGTGTCCGGTGTCGGACCGATCGACACCGAGACCGGGCGCATCACCGGGGCCGGGATCAAGGAGCAGACGCGCCAGGCGATGCGCAACCTCGAGGAGCTGCTCAAGGCGAACGGGAGCTCGCTCGACAAGGTCGTCTGGGCGAACTGGTCGCTGCGCGACGTGGCCGAGTTCGACACGTTCAACGAGGAGTGGGCGCGCTGGTTCGACGAGGACGCCCCGGTCGGCCAGGGCACCGTCATGACGCCGGCACAGCGTCGCGCCGGGTTCCGCGTCTCGCTCGGGGTGATCGCGGAGACGTAGCTCGCGCGGGGTCGTGTGCCCCCGGCCTATGATTCGCTGCGATGGCCGATGCCGTGGAGCTCGCCCGACGCTTCGTCGTCGAGCAGGTGCACCCGAACCTCGAGCGCTGGGACGCCGAGGCGCGCTACCCGCGCGACGCGATCCGCGTGTCCGGCCTCACGGGACTGTTCGCGCCGGCCGCGGCCGGTGGCCTCGACCTGTCGTTCCCCGACGGGATGGCCGTCTTCGAGGAGCTCGGCCGGGGCGACGCCGCGCTCGCCTTCTCGCTGTCGATGCACAACGCCGTCGCGTCCGCGATCGCGCGTGGCGGGGACGCCGAGGCGGTCGAGCGATGGGGCCGCCCGCTGGCCGCCGGCGAGATGCTCGGCGGCTTCAGCCTGACCGAGCCGCACGCCGGCTCGGACGCGACGGCGATCACGACGCGCGCGACGGAGACGCCCGACGGCTGGCGCGTCAGCGGTCGGAAGGCATGGGTCACGCTCGCCGGCGAGGCCGATGTCTTCCTCGTCGTGTGCAAGACGGCCGACGAACCCGGCCACCGGGACGTGGCGATCATGATCGTCGAGGGGTCGGCACCCGGCGTGTCCGTCCCTCGCCTCTACCGGAAAGCCGCCTCGGACCACTTGCCGATCGGCGAGATGGACCTCGACGATGTCCCGGCGCACGTCCTCGCCCCGGCCGGTGCCGGGATGCGGGCCGCTCTCGCGGCGATCGACGTGGCCCGCTGCGACATCGCGGCGATCGCGAACGGCCTGCATGCGGAGGCGCTCGATGTCGCCCTCCGCTACGCCCGTGACCGGCACGCGTTCGGGGCGCCGCTCCTCGACCAGCAGGGCCTCGGATGGATGCTCGCCGACGTCGCCACCGACCTCGAGGCCGGCCGGCATCTCACGCGACGCGCCGCCGAGCTGCTCGGCACGCCCGACGGACCCGTCGCGGTCGCCCACGCGAAGCGCTTCTGCCCGGACGCGGCCCTCCGCGCGGCGATCGCGTGCAGCGAGGTGCTCGGTGCGTACGGGTGGCTCCACGACCACCCGCTGGCGCGCTTCGTCGCACTCGCGAAGATGCTCCAGGTCGTCGACGGCACCGCCGAGATCCAGCGGATCGTCATCGCCCGCGCCCTCGCGAAACGCGCTGCCGAGCTCGGGGACGCCTGACGCGAACGCCTGTCAGGCGAGCTCGAAGCGCGCGACCCCCGCCCCGAGCCGGCGCTGGATCTCGGTGACGAGGTCGGTGTCGTAGGCGACGGTCTGCGTCAGCTCCATCGGCAGCGACGATCCACCCTGTCCCGGGAGGTGGACGACGACCGGGGTCTCGCCGGGCCGCTCGCGGACGAGCTCGCGGAAGCCCTCCATCGCCCGCACGATCGCGTCCGTGCCGCCGCCGAACCAGACGTGGAGGACACGGTCGGCCGCGCCCGCCTCGGCGGGGAGCGTCGGGCGCTCCGATTCGGCGGCGAGCCGTGCCCGCGCCTCGTCGGGGAGCGGTGGCGCCACGTCGCGCTCGCCCTCGAGCGCGTCGTCCGCCGCGCCGGGGGCATCCTCGGCCAGCGGTTGGGCCGGCGCGATCCGCGGCAGCGACACCTCCGGGACGACGCCCTCGACGATCCGCGGCGTCATCGTGGGCACACGCCCGGCGCCCGTTGTCGTGCCGTCGGCCGTGTCCGCGTCGCCGGCCGTGTCCGCGGCAGCCGCACGAGCGCCTGCACGGAGCGGTGACACGACCGCCGGCTCGGGCCTCCCCGGCCCGACCGGAACGGGCTCGCGGCTCACGCCGCCGTTCGGACCCGGCTGACCGGTCGGGTAGCCGGGCGCGGGACCCGGCCGCGATCCGCCGTTGCGGCCACCGTCGCCGCCCGGTCCGCCCGGCCGCTCCCGCCGCCGGATGCCGTTCCCGCGATCCCCCGCCGCAACCTCTCGCGCAAAGGCCTCCGGCCCGCGCGCCTCGGCCTCCTCCCAGGGCACGACGAGGTCGGCCAGGAGCGAGACCTCCTCGCCGCGGTGGTCGATCCGGCCGGCGATGAGGAGCGTCGCCCCGTCGAGCCACGTGCCGCCGGTCTGCTCGTAGATCCGCGGGAAGACCACGACGTCGATCGCGCCCTGGAGGTCCTCGATCGTGGCGATCGCCATCGTCGCCTTCGCCTTCGTGATGACGGTCCGGAGCCCGGTGACGATCCCGCACACGACGACCCGCTGCCCGTCGAGCGACTCGTCGCGCAGGTCACCGCTGTAGGCGGTCACGTACGGCCCGACCCGCTCCGCGACCTCGCCCATCGGGTGCTCGGACAGGTACAGGCCGAGGAGCTCCTTCTCCCAGCGCAGCCGCTCGCGCGACGGGACCTCGGTCGCGGTCGGCAGGGGCGCCTCCAGGAGCGCCGCGTCGTCGGCGCCCATGTCGAAGAGCGACGTCTGGCCGCTGATCCGGTCGCGCTGCGTCGCCTGGCCCGCGGCGATCGCGTCGTCGAGGCCGAGGAGGATCTGGGCGGGATGCCCGAACGCGTTCAGTGCACCCACCTTGGCGAGCGACTCGAGGACCTTGCGATTCCCGAGCCGGAGGTCGATCCGCGAGCAGAACTCGGCGAGCGAGCGGAACGGGCCGCCCTCGTCGCGCGCGGCGATGATCGATTCGATCGCCCCGTGGCCGACGTTCTTCACCGCGAGCAGGCCGAAGCGGATCGCGTCGCCCTCGACCGTGAACTCGAGGTGGCTGCGGTGGACGTCCGGCGGCAGGACGTGGATCCCGAGCCGGCGGCACTCGGCAATCGCGGCCGCGACCTTCTCCTCGTTCGAGCGGAACGCGGTGAGGACGCTCGTCATGTACTCGACCGGGTAGTTCGCCTTCATGTACGCGGTCTGGTAGGCGATGAGGCCGTAGCAGGTCGCGTGGGCCTTGTTGAAGCCGTACCGCTCGAACGGCTCGAACGCCGTGAAGACCTGGTCGATCGTCCGGGCGGCGACCCCGCGTTCGGCCGCCTGGGTCACGAACTTCTCGCGCATCGAGCGGAGCACGCTCGACTTCTTCTTGCGGATCGCGTAGCCGAGCGTGTCGGCCTCCGGTCCCGTGAAGCCGCCGAGCGCGATCGCGGCGGCCATGATGTCCTCCTGGTAGACAAAGATCCCGTAGGTCTTCTCGAGGTACGGCTTCAGCAGCGGGTGGAGGTACGTCACCGGCTCCTGGCCGTGCTTGCGCCGGATGTAGGCCGGGATGTTGTCCATCGGGCCGGGGCGGTAGAGCGCGACCATCGCGGCGAGGTCGTAGACCGACGTCGGGCGGAGCTCCCGGATGTAGCGGCGCATCCCGGCCGACTCCAGCTGGAACACGCCGGTCGTCTCGCCCGAGGCCAGCAGCTCGAACGTCTTCGCGTCGTCGAGCGGGATCGTGTCGAGGTCGATCTCGATCCCCCGCTCGGCCCGGACGAGGTCGACCGCCTGGCGGAGGATCGTCAGGTTCGACAGGCCGAGGAAGTCGAACTTCAGGAGCCCGAGGGCCTCGATCGCGTGCATCTCGTACTGGGTCATCAGCCCGTCCGAGTTCGTCGCGCGCTGGAGCGGCATGAGCTCCGTCAGCGGCTCACGGCTGATGACGACGCCGGCGGCATGCGTGGACGCGTTCCGGGCGACGCCCTCGAGCTGTCGCGCGAAGTCGGTGATCCGCTTCACCGCGGGGTCGGACTCGACCATCTCGCGCAGGGGCGGCGCGATCTCGAGCGCCTCGTCGAGCCTGATCCCGAGCTGGTTCGGGACGGCCTTCGCGATCCGGTCCACCTCGCCGTAGCTGTGGCCGAGGACGCGGCCGACGTCGCGGATCGCGGCCCGGGCGAGCATCGTGCCGAAGGTGATGATCTGGGCGACGTGGTCCTGTCCGTACTTGCGCCCGACGTAGGCGATGACCTCGTCGCGCCGGCCGTCCTCGAAGTCCACGTCGATGTCGGGCATCGTCACCCGGTCGGGGTTGAGGAAGCGCTCGAACGGGAGCTGGTAGGCGATCGGGTCGACGGGGGTGATCCCGAGCGTGTAGGTCACGATGCTCCCCGGCGCGCTGCCCCGGCACGTCGTCTGGATGCCCTGCTCGCGGGCGAACCGGATGAAGTCGGCCACGATGAGGAAGTAGCCGGCGTAGCCCATCGAGATGATCACGCCCAGCTCGTAGTCGAGCCGCTCCTGGAGCTCCGGCGTGACCTCGCCGTAGCGCCACACGAGCCCGCGCTGGCACTCCTTGCGCAGCCACGACTCGACGGTCTCGCCGTCGGGCACCGGGAAGTGCGGGATCCGGAGCTGCCCGAGCGGCAGCTCGACGTCGCACATCTCGGCGATTCGCTTCGAGGCCAGCAGCGCGTCGCGCTGGTCCGGGAAGAGCGCTGCCATCTCGGCCGTGGACTTCAGGTAGAACTCCGCCGACTCGAACTTCATCCGTCCGGGCGTGTCGAGGTTGTTGCCGGTCCCGACGCAGAGGAGGACGTCGTGGGCCTCGGACTGCGCCCGCCGGACGTAGTGGAGGTCGTTCGTGACGACGAGCGGCAGGCCCGTCTCCGGCGCGAGTCGGAGGAGCTGCTCGTTCAGGCGGCGCTGCTCGGGCAGGCCGTGGTCCTGGAGCTCGAGGAAGAAGCGGTCCTTGCCGAGGATGTCGGCGTAGTCGCCGGCGAGGGAGCGCGCGAGCTCCCAGTCGTCGACCTCGAGCGCGCGGGCGACCTCGCCGTTCAGGCACGCCGACAGGCCGATGAGGCCCTCGCTGTGGCGCGCGAGGTGCTCGCGGTCGATCCGCGGCTTGTAGTAGTAGCCGTCGAGGTGGGCGTCGGTGACGAGCCGGCACAGGTTCCGGTAGCCGGTCAGGTTCTCGGCGAGGAGGATGAGGTGGAAGGGC
>JBFKVO010000102.1:0-5166 GCA_041639095.1 Candidatus Limnocylindrales bacterium
CGCCCGCCGGCTCGGCCGGCGGCGCCACGAGGCGACGTGGTGAAGTGGCTTAACACGGAGGTCTGCAAAACCTCTATTCACCGGTTCGAATCCGGTCGTCGCCTCCAATCCCTCGCACGGATCGACGTTCCCGTGGCATGTCGCCCGGACGTCGCGGTCGCGTCTCGACGACCGTCCGCCCGTGGACGCTCGCTCGCCCGCCGTGTGCCGCGGCCTACCAGTCGATCAGGACGCAGGTCTCGTCGCCGACGACGAAGGCCCTGTGCCCCGGCTCGATGAAGAGGTAGTCGCCGGCGACGCCGGTCTCCACCGTCCCGTCGGCCATCTCGTAGCGGATCGATCCCTCGACGACGTATTCGCGGTGGGTCAAGGGACAGGACGCGGCGCCGCCCGCGAGGGGCTTGATGTCGGTGTCCCAGCTCCAGCCCGGACGGAGCTCCGACCTCCAGACGTCTTCGCCCGCAACGCGCACGAGATCGCCGCGTCCGTTCAGGAACGTCATCGTGTGATCGGGTGCGTCGAAGCTCCTCCGCTCGATGCCGGCCATGCCCATCTCCTTCGTTCGTGCGATGGGGCCGATTCTGGCGGTGCCGTCGATCGTGGGCAAGGCTGGCGCAGCGCGCGGGGCGAGACCGACCTGCGTCGGGACGCTACGATCGACCTCGTGCCGAGGTGGCGGAACCGGCAGACGCGGCCGACTTAAACTCGGCTGCCCGCAAGGGCATCAGGGTTCGAATCCCTGCCTCGGCACCACCATCGCGGTGACGCTACTCCCAGCTGGCGGCTGACCAGGGACCTCCCGTCCACGACGTCCCCATCCACTTGATCCCGGTCCACTTGATCCCCATCCACTTGATGCCGGACCAGGTGTCGCCCTGCCACTTGATGCCGGACCAGGTGGTCCCGAGCCACTTGATCCCGAGCCACTTGATGCCGGACCAGCCCGTGCCGGTCCATTGGGTCCCGTTCCACGTCCCGTCGCTCCAGCTCGTCCCTGCGGCGGACGCGGCGGCGACCGCCGCGGCATCGAACGGCTGGCCGAAGATGTCGATCTCGCCGCCGAGGACGGCGCCGTCGATGGCGACGTGGTTCGAGCCGCGTGCGAGCTCGAGGGAGCCCGTGCCGGTGGAGGGGACATGCGCCTGGACCGCGGCGCCGGCGCTCGGGGTCCCCATGTCGCGCGCGGTCGCGAGGTCGACGAGGCCGGCGCCCTGGCAGCGCGTGCTCGCTCCCGGGATCCGTTCGGCCGACGAGACGAGCAGGGCCTTGACCTGGTCCGGGCTCACGGACGGTCGCTGCGAGATGAGGAGCGCGGCAGCGCCGGACACGACGGCGGCCGCCTCGGACGTCCCGCTGCCGCGCGTGAACCGCGGCGTGGACCCCACGCGGCTCTCCGGATACAGGCGATCGATCGTCGAGCCCGGCGCACGGAGACTTACGATCGACTTCCCTGGCGCGACGAGATCGGGATCGCGCACCCCGTCGCCGCAGCTCGACCAGCTCGTGACCTCGTCGTCACCCACCGTCCGCGTGCCCTTCGGGTCGGCGGCACCCACCGCGATCACGAACGGGTCGTAGGCGGGGTTGTTCAGGCCGTCGGCGTCACCTCCGGCATTGCCGCCCGCGACGACGACGACGATCCCGGCCCGCCATGCGACCTCGACCGCGTGGGCGAGCGGATCGATCCGGTAGTCCTGGCGCCCGTCGGTCCCGAAGGAGAGGTTCAGGACGCGGATGTTCAGGCCGTCGCGATCCCGATGCTGGACCACCCAGTCGATCGCGGCGATGACCTGGGAGACGTCGGTGTTGCCCCTCGCGTCCGCGACCTTGACGCTGACGATCCGGGCGCCGGGCGCCATCCCGACGAAGTGCGCGGTGTGGCCCTTGCGGACGCGGTTCGGAGCCGCCGCATCCCGTCCCGCGATGATCCCGGCCATGTGGGTCCCGTGCCCGTACGTGTCCCGATGGCGTCGCTTCGCCGCCTGGGACTCGAACGAGAGGTCCGGCCCGTGGATGACCTTGTGCCTGCCGCCGAGGCCGTTCACGCGCGCCACGCCGGAGTCGATGATGGCCACGTCCACGCCCTGGCCCCAGAACCCGGCGGTCCAGAACTCGGCGGCGCCGGTGACCTCCTGGGCGATCGTGACCATCGACCCCGGGTCCTGCGTCGGGTCCCAGCGGCCGCGGTCGTCACGCTCGTCGTCACGCTCGTCGTCCGCCTCCGACAGGCGGACGGGATGGTTCGGCGTGACGGATGCGATCCCGGGTGTCCCGCGCAGGCCCGGGAGTCCGGCGGCCGGGACCTCGGCCACGAAGCCGTCGACGATCGGCAGGGTCGCCCTGATCGTGCCGCCCGCCGCACGGATCGCGGCCGCCCCGGCGTCGGTGCCTGGTGCCTCGCGGACGATGACGGAGACGAGGCGGTCGGCCGGCGTGCGCGCGGCGACGCCGCTCGCGAACAGGGTGGAGGCGACGAGGATCGCGACGATGACGGCTGCGAGGTCGCGGGAGCCGCGCGCACGATCGATGAGCGAACGGGCCGTGCGGTCCGATGTCGGATCGGGCTGTCGCCGGGATCCCTGCCGTCGAGCCTGCATCGCGCGCCCCTCGTGTTCGTCGCGGTGCCTGGCAGCCGGGCGGTCGGTGGGTTTCCCCGTGGATCCCTGGCTTTGCGTCCCCGTCTCTCGACGGGTTTGCCGAGTTTCAGACCGTAGGCGTGGCGACGGACGTCGTCGTCATCGCGTGGCGGTACGGTAGTAGGACCATCGACCCGTGCCGAGGGGCGCAGAAGTACCGGGCGGTGCGCCGCCGCATAGCCCATCGGTCGTGTGCGTCGTTGACCGAAAGCATCACTCCGGTGGTGGGCTCGACCCCCAGATCCCGAGGCCGGCCTCACGCGCGTCCCGCCGGGCGGCGCGGAAGAGGTCCACGTGGCGGACGTCGGGTGGGAACGTGGTGACGGTCGCCCAGCCGTCCGCGACGAGCGTGAGATTCACGAGGAGCCAGCCGTCGCTCGCATCGTCGCGGACCCAGATGTACCGAAGGAGGCGGCCGAAGCGGTCCGTCTCGGACACGTCGCGCTCGAGGAACACGACGCCTCTCTCCAGGAGCGCCCTGTTCGCGGCGGAAGCCTCGCGCCCGAACGGCTCCGGGGTCGCGTCGGGGATCGCCGACTCCGGCGTGTCGATCCCGATGTAGCGCACCCGCTCATCGCCGGCCGGGGCGCCACGGTCCACGACGATCGTATCGCCGTCCACGACGCGGACGACGCGCGCCTCCTCGAGGGGTCCCTCGGGCGTGGGGCCGGGGCGGGTGGGGGATGGAGCGGCTGTCGCGAGCGGCCCGGCGGACCCCGGCGGGGTCGCAGAGGTCGCGACGCACCCGACGAGGAGCGCCAGGGAGAGGAGTGCCGCCGAGAGGAGCGCGGCAGAGACCCGGGTGGGCCAGGCGGCGACCCTCGAGCGCGTGCCGGGCGCGGTGACCCCGCTCAGCGCCGCAGGAGTCCTCCGAGGATCCCCTTCCGTGGTTCGGCGCCGTCGCTCGGCGCCAGGCCGTCCTCGCCGAACGTCGCGTTCGAGAGCTTCGCGAGCCGCTCGGCCGCCGGCGAGCGGGGCGCGCCCTGGACGACCGGCACGCCCTCGTTGACCGCCTTGAGGTAGACGAACGGGTCGTACGGGAGTTCGGCGGTCACGCGCGTCGCGAGGGCGCTCTCGATGTCGCGCTGCCGGAGGATCTCGCGCGCGAAGGCGTTGTTGAGGACGAACGTCATCTTCGCGGGCAGCGACCCGAGCTCGGTCAGGTGGTCGAGCATGCCCTGGACGGCCTTGAGGGCCGAGATCTCCGGGTAGACGGGGACGATGATCGAGTCCGCCCGCTCGAAGACCGTCATCGTCCGTTCGTCGAGCGACGATCCGGCATCGATCACGACCGCGTCGTACGTCTCGAGCGCGGTGCGCAGGAGGAGGTCGACGTGGCGCGGCTCGATGTACGCGGCCTGCTCCGGGGTGCCCGGCGACGCGATGACGTGGAGACCGCTCGCATGGCGCGTCGCGTACGTGCGCAGGATCTCGCCCTCGGCCAGCGCGGCCTCGTCGCGGGCGACGTCGGCGAGCGTCTGCTTCGCGGTGAGGTTCAGGTGCATCGCGACGCCGCCGAAGGGGAGCGCGAGATCGATGATCGCGACCCGGTCCGGCTTCCTGAGCGCGGCGGCGAGGGCGACGTTCGTGGCGATCGTCGTCGTCCCGACGCCGCCCTTCGGGCTGTGGACCGCGACGGTGCGGACGGTCGCGGCGATCGCGCCGTCGGCGACGATTGCGGTCCGGTCGCGGCTGCGCCGGAAGCGGAGGTTGAGCGCCTCGACGCGCGCCTCGAGCTCGCGGTCGTCGAAGGGCCGGGCGATGACGTCGTCGGCGCCGGCCTCGAGGAACCGGATCCGTTCCTCGACGTCGTCCGCGGGCGACACGCACATCACCGCCTTGCCGCTCAGGGCCGGCGTCGAGCGGATCTCGCGGCAGAGGTCGAGGCCCGACGGGGTCCCGCCGGTCACCTCGAGGATGACGAGATCGTGATCGGCGACGAGCCCGAACGCGGCCGCCGGGTCCACGGACGTCGTGACGGTGTGGCCGACCCGGCTGAGGATGGCGGACATCGCCTCGCCGGTCGCACGATCGGTCGCGACGAGCAGGATGGAGCTTGCGGCCACGGATCCTCCGGATGACGGTCGGCGTGTGCGGGCGGGCAGCGTCCGGGCGACCGATCCCCCGGACCCCGCAGAGGATACATCGGCGGCCGGCGAAACCTGTAGCGGTCGGTCGACGAGATGCTCGGGCCCTCGTCGGTCGGTCCCCCGGCTCGTGACGTGTACGCGGGAGCCCCGGCTCGCCGAGCGTCGGAGAGGCTCGGGCCTCGCGTCGTGCTAGACTCCCCGACGACCCTTTCCGCTCTGCGCCGGCATCGCCGTCAGCAGGGCATCCCCGACAGGAAGGAGAACAGACGGCCCATGCGCCGATACGAACTCATGCTCGTGCTCCGCCCGGACGCGCCGGACGACCGGAGCCAGGCACTGATCGACCGCACCACCCGCCAGATCGTCGCGGGCGGCGGCCAGATCGTGAAGGTCGCCCCCTGGGGACGCCGGCGGCTGGCGTATCCCATCGAGCGACAGCG
>JBFKVO010000103.1:0-5163 GCA_041639095.1 Candidatus Limnocylindrales bacterium
AGGTCGGCCGGAGAGAGCCCGCTGGCATCGTCGTGCATCTCGAACGGGACCCCGAGCTGCGTGAGCGCGTCCGCGGTCGCCTGTGCGTCGGATGTCTCGAGCATGAGCGCGCCGTCCGACGGTGCTCAGGGTCCGCAGCAGGCCGCCGGCCGCGGCGATCCGCTCGGACAGGCCCGCGACGGCGGTCGGCACGTCGTCGAGGACGACGCGGACGGCGACGACGGGCGGAAGGGTCGGCCGTCGGGTCATCGATCCGTGACGGCGGTCGGTCGGCGCACGTCAGCCGCGGGAGCGCTGGACGTCGGCGACGGACAGGTCGGCCGGAGAGAGCCCGCTGGCATCGTCGTGCATCTCGAACGGGACCCCGAGCTGCGTGAGCGCGTCCGCGGTCGCCTGTGCGTCGGATGTCTCGAGCATGAGCGCGCCGTCCGTGTCTTCGGCGACGCCGACGATCCCCGAGATGTTCACGCCGCGTTCGCCGAGCGCGGATGCGACCCGGGCGAGTGACCCCGGCGCATCCTCGAGCCGGACCGTGAACCAGACCGTCACCGCGACCACCTCCTGTGGCCCGGATGGTACCCGGCTCGCGCACCGGAGCGCTGCCGGGTCTAGAGTTCCGTCATGGTGCGCCTGCCCGCCGTCGCCTACCGGGTGATCGGCGCGATCCTCACGCTCCGGCGGGTCTCGACGTTCCACCTGCGCATGTACCGCGCGACGCGCGGGAGCGGGTTCGTCGGACACGCGCTCGGCGTGCCGCTCATCCTCCTGACGACGACGGGGCGGTCGAGCGGGGAGTCGCGGACGACGCCGCTCGTGGGGGTCCGGGACGGCGACGCGTGGCTCGTCGTCGCCTCCAACGGGGCACGCGAGCGCCTTCCCGGGTGGGCGCACAACCTTCGCGCCGAGCCTGCGGCGACCGTCCGCTACCGCACGACGATCGAGCGCACCGTCGCCCGCGAGGCGGTCGACGATGAGCACGACACGCGCTGGGCGCATGCGGTCGCCGCGTATCCGGGGTTCGAGGAGTACCAGAAGCACGTCCCGTGGCGGATCCCGGTGTTCGTCCTCGAACCGGAGGACGACCTGGCGTGAGCGCGTCCGAGAGTGAGCTCGTCGTCCAGGTCTTCGGTCGCCCCGACGACCAGGGGACGCGCGCGGCGCTGCGCTTCTTCAAGGAGCGGCGGATCGTGCCGCATGTCGTGGACCTGACCCGCAAGCCGATCGCCGCCGGCGAACTGCGGCGCTTCGTCGAGCGCCTCGGCGCCCGTGCGCTCGCCGACGTCGACGGCCGGCACTGGCGCGACCTGGGCCTCGGCTACCTGACGATGACCGACGACGCGCTCGCCGATCGCCTGCTCGCCGACCAGCGGCTCCTCCGCCTGCCGCTCGTCCGGGTGGGGGCCGGCGTTACCGCCGGTCGCGACGAGGCCGCCTGGCGCGCGCTGCTCGCCGACGCCCGCTAGGGTCCGCGTGCGACGCCCCGATGCGTCCGTGGTGGCATCCTAGGGCCATGCCCAGACGCGACAGCGACGCCCGCCGCTCCGGCCGCCTCGTCCTCGGCTCGCGCGCGGCCGAGCTGCTCGCGCATCGCGGCGCGGGGACCGAGGACCAGCGGCTCCTCCAGCGGACCGGCCGCCCGGAGTTCATCGACACCGACCCGTGGCGCGCGCTGCGCATCCTGTCCGAGTTCGTCGAGGGCTTCGACGCGCTCGCGACCCTGGGGCAGGCGATCACCGTGTTCGGGTCCGCGCGCATCGACGAGACCTCGCCGACGTACGAGCTCGCCCGCGACATCGGCCGCCGCCTCGCCGATGCCGGGTTCGCGGTCATCACCGGCGGCGGCCCGGGCGTCATGGAGGCGGCCAATCGCGGCTGCCAGGAGGCCGGCGGGATGTCGGTCGGCTGCAACATCGAGCTGCCCCAGGAGCAGGGGCTCAACCCGTACGTCGATCTCGGGATCCAGTTCCGCTACTTCTTCGCGCGCAAGACGATGTTCGTGAAGTACGCGGACGGGTTCGTCATCCTCCCGGGTGGCTTCGGGACGCTCGACGAGCTGTTCGAGTCGGTGACCCTCGTCCAGACCGGCAAGGTGCGCCAGTTCCCGATCGTCCTCGTCGGGCGCGACTACTGGATGGGCCTCCTCGACTGGATGCGCGACACGCTCGTGGGCACCGGGGCGGTCGACGCCCACGAGCTGGCGCTCATCGAGGTCGCGGACGACCCGGCCGAGGTGGTGTCGCTCATCGAGGCCGGCGTCGCGCGGAACGGCCCGGCGGCCTGACCCGGCGGCCTGACCCGGCGGTCGTCGCGCGCTGCCGGCCCTGCGCGGGCTATCCGGACCGCGACCGCCGTCGCGCGAGCACGGCGAGCCCGAGCCCGATGACGACCATCGCGGCGCCGATCCACGTCCAGCGGATGTCGTCGACCATGAAGCTGCTGCCGCGCAGGATGCCGAGCCCCTGGCCGATGAAGATCGTCCCGCTGACGATGATCAGGCCGGCCAGGATCGCGAGCGTCCGCCCGCCGCTCATCGGCGCACGTCCCCGACCGCGCCGGGGACGGCGACCGCGATCCGACCGCCGGCGATCCGGACGGGGTAGTAGCGCAGGCGTCGGACACGGGTGAGGCGGCGCGCCGCTGCCTTGATCCCGGGCGGGTCCACCTTCGGGTCGCGGCCGGCCGGCGACCAGGTCGGGTGGTAGGTGCCGTCGGGGTCCAGGCCGCCCGTCGTCGGCATCTGGACGGGGTCGCCGGTGCAGAGGTCGAATCGCCCCTCGTGGAGCGGGCAGGCGACGACACACCCATCGAGTCCGCCGAGCGACAGCGGCGCCGACATGTGGGGGCAGCGGTCGTCGACCGCGACGATGCCCGCATCGGTGTGGGCGAGGAGGATGTCGAGGTCGCCGCGCGTGACGCGCGCCATCGTGCCCGGCGGCAGGTCGGCGAGATCGAGAGCGTCCTCGAACGGCGCGTCGGCGGCGCCGATCGCGGTCAGGTGCGCGGGGTACGAGGCGGGGACGTCCGGCACGCGGTCATCGTAGCCGGGAGGCCGCTGAAGCGGTCCCGGTGGCGGCCGCGGCTGACGGTCCACATCTGGCACGATGCATCCGCGGCGCCCCCGGCTCCGCACGCTGCCGAGGCAGTCACGGGAGGGATCGATGCGGTTCGCGATGATGATCGAGGCGCAGCAGGGCCTCAGGTACGAGGACCAGCTCGCCGTCGCGCGGCGCGCCGAGGCGGCGGGCTTCGAGGCCTTCTTCCGCTCCGATCACTACGCGAGCTTCCCGGGTGGATCCGATCAGCCCACGACGGACGCCTGGGCGTGCCTTGCGGGGATCGCCCGGGAGACCGCGACGATCCGCCTCGGCGCGCTGATGTCGCCCGTGACCTTCCGGCACCCCGGCCAGCTCGTGAAGACGATCACGACCGTCGACGAGATGAGCGGCGGGCGTGTCGAGGCCGCCTTCGGCGCCGGCTGGAACGAGGGGGACCACGTCCCCTTCGGCCTCGCGTTCCCGCCGATCGACGTCCGGGCGGACATGCTCGAGGACCAGCTCGCGGTCGCGCACGGGCTGTGGGGCGAGCCCGACGGCTGGTCGTACGAGGGCCGGCACGTGACGGTGCGCGGGGCCGCGCTTCGTCCGCGGGCGGTCGAGACGGAGGGGCGGCCGCGGAGCGTGGCGGGCTTCGTCCGCCCGCGGATCATCGTGGGTGGCACCGGAGCGCCGCGGTCGATGCGTCTCGCCGCGCGCTGGGCCGACGAGTTCAACCTCTCCTCCTCCGACCCGGCGACGGCCGCGGCGAAGGGTGAGGCACTCACCGCGACGTGCGTCGCGGCCGGGCGCGATCCGGCCACGCTCACCCGCTCGGCGATGATCGGGGTGCTCGTGGGCGCGGACCAGGGCGAGGTGGAGGCGCGGGCCGCCCGCCTGCTCGTGGAGGTCGGCGTGGCCGACGGAGCCGCCGAGTGGCTCGAGGCGCGCCGGGCGCGCTGGATCATGGGCACGCCCGACGAGGCGCGGGCGATGGTCGAGCGCTTCGCCACTGCGGGGATCGAGCGGATCATGCTCCAGGACTTCCTGCCGCGCGACCTGGAGATGATCGATCTGCTGGGGGCTGAGCTGATCGGCCGGGTCTAGCGGGCGCCCCGGACCCGGGACGACGCTCGCGCGCCACGCGCCCGCATCGGGGGATCGGGGGCTAGCCGCCCTCTGCCGCGGCCGCGGCGTCGCGATAGACAGGGTCGTCGCGACGGATCGGGTCGGGGTTCGTGCCTCGGGCGCGTGCGATCCGCTCCGTGAGGAGCTGGAGCGGCGTCGCCGATCCGAGCAGGGCGGCGACGGGAGCGGGCAGTGATGGCGCCTCCGGCACGACGATCCGTCCGGCCGGCGTGAGCGCCTCGTCGAGGTCCGCCGCGACGCCCTCGGCGAGGATCGCCGCCGCGCGGATCCCGACGACCCTCGCGGCCGCGAGCGCTTCGCGGGCGCGGGCGACCCGTGCCGCGCGCTCGCGGCGCTCGGTGAGGACGAGGACGAGCCCCGTCGTCGCGTCCGTGGCGGGCAGGTGTCCGTGCAGGAACGTCTCGAGGTCGCGCATCGCCGACGGCAGCCACGACGCCTCCTCGATCTTGAGCACGAGCTCGCGGGCCGCGGTCCGGTCCGCGCCGGACGCGACCACGAGGAGCGTGCGGGCGTCGGCGAGCCGACCGGCGATGGCGTCGGCGGCCGCTTCGGCAGTCGCGGTCGTCCCGGCCGCGAGGAGCGCGGCGGCGGCCGAGGGATCGGGCGCGGCTCCGGTCACGTGGCCCGCCACGGCCGTCGCCGCGAGGAGCGGCGAGAGGTAGCCGATCGTGTGGCACCAGGAACGGTCGAGCTCATCGGTCGTGACGACGAGTCCCGGGTCGGCGAGCGCGGCTCCCGGCGACCGATCCGTCACCGTGACGATCGCGACCCGCGAGCCGGCGGCGTGGGCCGCCTCGAGCGCTCGGTTCGTCGCCGCCGTCGCGCCCTCGTGCGAGATGCCGACGACGAGGCCGCCCGGCGCCGGTTCGAGCGCGTACTCGAACGCCTGCACCGCGACCGGCGCCCCGCCCTGGCCGACACGACCCGGGTGGCCGGTGCCGCCGAGCGCGTCGCGCAGGATCTCGACCGCGCCGAGCGCCCC
>JBFKVO010000104.1:0-5163 GCA_041639095.1 Candidatus Limnocylindrales bacterium
GCGCCGGGCGCGCTGCTCGTCATCATCTCCGGGCCGAGCGGGGTGGGGAAGGACACCGTGATCGCCGCGCTCCGGGCGCGATCGCGCGACCCCGACTACCACTACGTCGTGACGTGCACGACGAGGGCGCGCCGGCCGGGCGAGGTCGACGGCGTCCACTACCGGTTCCTGAGCCGCGACCGGTTCCTGGCGATGGTGGACGCGGGGGAACTGCTCGAGGCGAACGAGGTCCACGGGAACTGGTACGGGACCCCGCGCGCCGACGTCCGCGACGCGCTCGTCGCCGGCCGCGACGTCATCCTCAAGATCGACGTCCAGGGCGCGCAGGTCGTGAAGGAGAACGTGCCCGACGCGCTCCTCGTGTTCCTCGTTCCGCCGTCCCTGCAGGACCTGTTCGTGCGCCTCCGTTCGCGCGCGACCGAGACCGCCGACGAGCTCGACCTCCGACAGCGGAACGCGGCGATCGAGCTCGCGCGCCAGGAGGACTACGACCACGTCGTGACGAACGAGACCGGCGAGGTCGCGCGGACCGCCGCGCTCATCGACGAGATCATCGCGAACGAGCACCGCCTCCACCCGACGCGGCGCGTCCGCGTCTGACCGTCCGATGGCGGCGCCCCGCTTCGTGTCGGTCGCCGTGGACGCACCGGGCGGCGCCGGTGCACGTGCGTGGACGTACCACGTGCCGGACCGCCTGGCCGACCTCGAGCCGGGGGAGGCGGTCCTCGTCGACTATGGCCGCCGCCAGGCCCTCGCGATCGTGCTCGCGGAGACCGCGGAGCCGGCCGACGTCGAGACCCGCCCCATCGTCGATCGCGTCCGGGCGGACGGCCCGCTCCTGCCGCCGCTGTCGCTCCGGCTCGCGGCCTGGATCGCCGACCACTACCTCGCGCCCCCGGCGATGGTCGTCCGGGCGATGCTGCCGCCCGGGCTGCTCGAGCGGCTCGAGCTCGTGGCAGAGCGCCGCCCCGCGGCGCCCGATGGCGGCGCACGTCCGCCCGTCGCCCCGTCGGACGCATCGATCCTGACGGCGCTCGAGGCCGGACCCCGCGCCGTCCGCGACCTCGGTGCGCCGGAGGGACGCGCCGGCCTCCTGCGCCGGCTGCGAGCCCTCGCCGCGGAGGGTCACGTCGATCTCGAGTGGACGCTCCTCGCGGCAAGCGCGGGTCCTCGCTACGAGCGGTGGGTGGTCCTTGCCGCCGAGGGCGCTGCCGCAGCCGCGGCGATCGCAGCCGACGAACGGCCCGCGGGCCGGCCGCTCGGGCCACGGCAACGCGACGCGCTCGCCGACCTCGCGGCCGCCGGCCCGGACGGGCTGCTCGCGGCCGCCCTCGGCGACCGGCACGGGAGCGGGGTCGTGGCCGGGCTGACGCGCCGCGACCTCGTCAGCGTCGACGTCCGTGAGCGACCGCGGCGGCCGCTCGGGAAGCGTGCGCCGGGGCGGCGCGGCGGCCGGCCCGCCGGCTCCGCGCTCACCGATGCGCAGGCCGACGCCACGCGACGCATCGCGGCCGCGGTCGAGGCCCGCGATCCGACGCCCCTGCTCCTCGACGGGGTGACCGGTGGTGGCAAGACCGCCGTCTACGTGGAGGCGGTCGCGGCGTCCCTCGCCGCCGGACGGCCAGTCGTCCTCCTGGTTCCCGAGATCTCGCTCGCGCTCCCGCTCATCGACCGGCTTCGGGCGGACCTCGACGCGTCCCTCGCCGTCCTCCACTCGGGCCTGGGACAGGGTGAGCGGCTGGACGAGTGGCGCCGCATCCGCGCCGGCGAGGTCGATGTCGTCGTCGGCACGCGGATCGCCGTCCTCGCGCCCCTCGCCGACGTCGGCCTCGTGATCGTCGACGAGGAGCACGACCCCGCGTACAAGAGCGACCGGACCCCGCGGTTCCAGGCTCGCGACACGGCCGTCCGGCTCGGGGCGCTCGCCGGCGGGGCGGTCGTGCTCGGCTCGGCGACCCCCGCGGTCGACAGCGTGGGCCGGGCACGGAGCGGCGAGATCCGCCACGTCCGACTGCCCTCGAGACCGCGCGGGACGGAGCCGGAGGTCACCGTCGTGGACCTGCGCGCCGAGCTTGCCGGAGGCAATCGCGGCCTCCTGTCCGGCGCCCTGTCGGCGGCGCTGTCGTCGCTCGACCCCGCGACGGGCGACCAGGCGATCCTCATGATCAACCGGCGTGGCGCCGCCTCGGTGATCGTCTGCCGCGACTGCGGGCACGTCCAGGCCTGCCCCGACTGCACGCGGCCGCTCGTCTACCACCAGGCCGGGACGACCCTGCGCTGCCACCACTGCGGGCGGGCGACGCCGCTCGCGTCCCGCTGCCCGGAGTGCGCGTCGGCCCGGATCCGCTACCTCGGGGGCGGGACGGAGCGCGTCGAGCGAGAGGTCCGTGTCGCCTTTCCGGGGCTGCGCGTGGCCCGCCTCGACCGCGACGTCGCGGAGCGCAAGGGCGCCGCCGACCGCGTGATCGACGCGTTCACGACGGGTCGCACCGACGTCCTCGTCGGGACGAGCCTCGTCGCGAAGGGGCTCGACATCCCGGGTGTCGTCCTCGTCGGCGTCGTCTCCGCGGACGTCGCGCTCAACCTCCCGGACGAGCGGGCGGCCGAGCGAACGTATCAGCTCGTCGCCCAGGCGATCGGACGGGCGGGCCGGGGCGAGCGCCGCGGGCGCGCGATCGTCCAGACGTACCAGCCGGATCATCCCGTGATCGTCGCGATCGGCGACGGGGACCCGGCGGCGTTCTACGACGCCGAGCTCGACCTGCGCCGCCGGTTCGGGTCCCCGCCGTTCGGCTCCCTCGTGAAGCTGACGATCGGGCTCCCGGACCGCGCGGAGGCCGAGCGTGCGGCCGACGAGATGGCGGCGACGCTCCGGCAGCGGGCCACCCAGCGCGGCGCCCGCGTGGCCGTCGTGGGGCCGGCACCCGCGTTCATCGCGCGCCGCGCCGACCGCTGGCGCTGGAACGTCGTCCTCCGCGGCGCGGAGCCCGTGGGACTGCTCGACGGCGGGTTGGACGCCCCCTGGTCGATCGACGTCGATCCGGAGTCGCTCCTCTGAGCGTTGGCCGGAATCGGCGATTCGGGCGACAATGGCGCCGAACGAACACGCATCGAGCGCACCGGCCCAGAGCCGCATGGAGGAACGAGCATGACGAAGACGAAGGAGACGATGGCCGATTCGAACGGCGCCGTGGACAGCACGCCGGCCGACGAGACGTTCGGCTGGACCGAGACCGAGTCCGACGGCGATCGCGGCGGGCCGATGCAGGCCGCGCGCGAGGTCGTTACCCAGATCCAGTCGGCCGTGGAGAGCGTCGTCGAGAAGGCCAAGCCGGTCGCCCACGACCTCGTCGAGAAGGCCAAGCCGGTCGCTCACGAGGTGCAGGAGAAGGCGGCGCCGGTCGCACGTGACCTCGTCGAGAAGGCCAAGCCGGTCGCGCGCGAGGTCGGGGCGCGCGCCGCGGGCCTTGCGGCCATGGCCGGCGAGAAGGCGGGCCCGGTCGCCCAGAAGGCGGCGGTCAAGACGGCCGAGGTCGGCGAGAAGCTCGCCGAGCGCTCGCGCCATGTCGCGGCCGACCTGCGCAAGCCGGCGACGCCGGGCGAGGCGATGTCCGAGGCCGTCGACGCGGCCGTCGAGAAGGCCGAGGACATGGCCGAGGAGGTCGCGGAGGTGGCGACGGAGGAGCCGACGGCTCCCACCGCCTGATCCCGACCCGATCCGACTCGAAGGGCGGCGCGCGGAGCGCGAGCCGCCCTTCGCTATACTCGCCGCCATGAGCGTCCGACCGATCGTCATGCTCGGTGACCCCCGCCTGCGCCTCAAGGGGTTGCCGGTCGAGACCTTCGGGCGCAGCCTGCACGAGCTCCTCGACGACCTGACCCACACGATGCGCGACGCACCCGGTGTCGGCCTCGCCGCGCCGCAGCTCGGCGAGCCGCTCCAGGCGTGCGTCATCGAGGTCGGCGATCAGCTGCACGAGCTCGTCAACCCGACGATCGTGCGGGCGAGCGGCGACGACCGTGACCTCGAGGGATGCCTCTCCCTGCCCGGGTACTACGCCTACGTGACGCGTCGCGAGCGCGTCTGGGTCGTCGCCCAGAACCGGTTCGGGCGCCGGATCAAGGTCGCCGGCAGCGGCCTGTTGTCGCGCGCCCTCCAGCACGAGCTCGACCATCTCGAGGGCAAGCTCTTCATCGACTACCTCGAGTCGATGGACGAGCTGATGCCCGTCGGCGCGTCCGAGGAGGGCGAGGAAGCCGACGCCCCGGTCGCCGCGCTCGGGTGACCGGCGGGGACGCGGACGGACCGACCGCGTCGACGCCCGAGGAGGCGCTCGGGGGAGCGGCCGCGCGCGCTCGTGCGGGGAGCCGGGTCCGCACCGTCTTCTTCGGCTCGGGAGCGTTCGCCGTGCCGATCCTCGACGCCGCGCTCGCAACGCCCGAGGTGTCCGTCGTGGCGGTCGTGTCCACGCCGGATCGCCCGAGCGGTCGGCGTGCCGAGCCGACGCCGACGCCCGTGGCGGCCGCGGCACGCGAGCGCGGCTTGACGCTCCTCCAGCCTGCGTCCCTGCGCGACCCGGCCTCCGTGGCGGCGCTGCGCGCCTGTGACGCGCCGCTCGGGATCCTCGCCGACTACGGTCGGATCGTGCCGCCCGACGTGCTCGCCCTGTTCCCGCGCGGGATCGTCAACGTCCATCCCTCGCTCCTGCCCCGCCATCGCGGCGCGACGCCGATCCCCGCCGCGATCCTCGCGGGCGATGCGGAGCTCGGGGTGGGCCTCATCGAGCTCGTCGACCGCCTCGACGCAGGCCCGGTGATCGCGACCCGCCGCTGGTCGGCGCGGGGCGACGAGACGGCCCCCGATCTGGAGGAGGCGGCCGCGGAGGCCGGCGCCGCGCTGCTCGGCGAGAGCCTCGGGCCGTGGCTCGCGGGCCGCCGTCCCGCCGTGGCGCAGGAGGAGGCGGCCGCCACCCTCACCAGGCCCCTTCGCCGCGAGGACGGCCGGCTCGACCCCGGGCGGGCCGCCGCCGAGCTCGAGCGCGCCGTGCGCGCGTACGCGGGCTGGCCGGGAACGTTCCTCGAGGCGGGAGGGACTCGCATCGCGGTCCACGCCGCCCATGTCGACGTGCCGGCGGACGGGACGCCGGGGACGCTCGTCGCGCA
>JBFKVO010000105.1:0-5124 GCA_041639095.1 Candidatus Limnocylindrales bacterium
CGCGAGTACAACCTGTTCCTCGGCGAGCGGACGTCCGAGGACATCAAGATCGCGATCGGCTCGGCGTATCCGGGCGAGTGGGATCAGCAGCGCGTGACGCTGCGCGGCCGCGATCTCCTGACCGGCCTGCCGCGGAGCGTCGAGGTGGGCGCCGACCAGATCCGCGAGGCGATCGAGCCGTCGGTCACCCAGATCGTCGAGACGATCAAGGACACGATCGAGGAGACGCCGCCCGAGCTCGTCGCGGACATCATGGACCAGGGGATCGTCCTCGCCGGCGGCGGGGCGCTCCTTGCCGGCCTGGACCGTCGCGTGGCGGAGGCGACCCAGATGCCGGTCCACATCGCGGACGACCCGCTGACCTGTGTCGTGCGCGGGACGGGCGTCGTGCTCGAGGATCTTGACCTGATGAAGCGGGTGCTCGTCGCCGAGACGTACGCCGGCCCGCCTCGCTGACGACCGATCGAGGGCCGCGATGAGCGGGCTGTTCGCCACGAGGGAATCGCGCCGGCGGGGGGTCGCGTTCATCGTGCTCATCGCGATCACGTTCGTCCTCATGGCGTTCTCGCGGAACCCGACGATCCTCGAGGTCCAGCGCGGGGTCGGCTTCGCCCTCCGCCCGGCCCAGGAATCGCTCGACGGGATCGGTCGCCAGTTCGAGGACCTCATCGCCGCGATCTCCGAGATCGACCGGCTCCGGACCGACAACCAGTCGCTCCGCGCGGAGCTCGACCGGCTGCGCCAGGAGAACCGGACGGTCGATGAGCTCCGCCAGGAGAACGCCGCGCTGAGCGCGCTCCTCCAGATCCGGAACGCCTTCGAGTACGAGACGGTCGCCGCCGTCGTCATCGGCCGCGAGTCGTCCGAATTCCGGCGGCTCGTCACGATCAGCAAGGGGACCGACGACGGGGTGGCGCTCGGGGACGTCGTCGTGGCCGAGGGTGGCGCGCTGGCCGGGCGGGTCATCGAGGTCGGCGCGACGTTCGCGCACGTCCTGCTCGTGACCGACACGGGCTCGACGGTCATCGGCCAGCTCGCCTCGAGTGGCGCCACCGGCGAGGTCATCGGCCAGCTGGGCGGCGTCCTCATCATGGGCAAGATCGACTCGGCCGAGCGCGTCGTCCTCGGCGAGGAGGTCGTCACGGCCGGGATCGAGCTCGGCGGAGGGATCCGCTCGCCGTACCCGCGCGGGCTCCTCATCGGGCGCGTCGTGGACGTGAGCCGGGACGCGAACGAGGTCGTCCAGACGGCCTTCCTCGAGCCGGCGGTCGCGACCGACCGGCTGCGATTCGTCCTCGTGATCCTCGACTACGAGGGCGGCATCCCCGGGGTCGACGAGCAGCCGACCGACTGCACGCCGGTCGAGGGCACGGACGGGACGCTGCCCGACGACGACCGCCCGTGCGCGACACCGTCGCCCGCGCCGCTGCCGACCCCGACGGCGCGCCCGTGAGCGCTCGCGCCGACGTCGGGGGGCCCGCGGCGGCGGGCGCGCCGCCGCCGCCGTCCGGGGTCGGGACCGGCTGCTACCCTGTGGCGCGATGAAGGGCATCGTCCTCGCCGGCGGGACCGCGACCCGCCTCTTCCCCCTGACGATCGTCACCAACAAGCACCTGTTGCCGATCTACGACCGGCCGATGATCTACTACCCGATCGAGACGCTCGCCGGGATGGGGATCCGCGAGGTCATGGTGATCGTCGGCGGCAAGAGCGTCGGCGACGTCGTCGAGCTGCTCGCCGACGGCGCCCACTTCGGGCTCGACCTGACGTACCGCTACCAGCGCGGGGCCCTGGGCATCGCCCACGCGATCGGGCTCGCGCGCGGGTTCGTCGGCGACGACGCGTTCTGCGTCGTCCTCGGCGACAACATCCTGCGCGGCCCGTCGCTGGCGCCGCTCGCAGCGGAGTTCGAGGCGGGGCCGTGGGGTGCCGGTACGCTCCTCTACCGGGTGCCCGACCCGGAGCGCTTCGGCGTGGCCGAGTTCGACGCGGACGGTCGCGTCGTCGGATTCGAGGAGAAGCCGAAGGCCCCCAAGAGCGACCGCATCCCGATCGGTGTCTACTTCCTGCGGCCCGACGCGTTCGACGTCATCGCCCACCTCGCCCCCTCCGGCCGCGGCGAGTTCGAGATCACCGACGTCCTCAACCACTACATCCCGGGCGGCGGCCTGTTCGCGCCGCTCTACGAGGGCCACTGGACCGATGCCGGCACGGTGCCGTCGCTCCTGCGCGCGTCCGAGCTCGCGGCCGAGGACCACGACGCCGGCAGGCTCGCGCCACCGGTCCAGCGGCCGGTGGAATGAGCGTGCCCGATCGCCTGCCGGCACGCCCGCACCTCCTCGTGACCGGCGGCGCCGGGTTCATCGGCTCGGCGTTCGTCCGCGACATCCTCGCCCGCGACGACGGCACCCGGATCACGGTCCTCGACAAGCTCACGTACGCCGGCAACGAGGCGAACCTCGCACCGGTCGCCGCCGACCCCGAGCAGGCCGCGCGCTACCGGTTCGTCCGGGGCGACATCGCCGACGCCGCGCTCGTCGCGCCGCTCGTCGCCGAGGCCGACGCGGTCGTCAACTTCGCCGCCGAGTCCCACGTCGACCGCTCGATCCTCGATCCGGAGGCGTTCCTGCTCACCGGCGTCATCGGTGTCCACGTCCTGCTCGAGGCCGTCCGACGGGAGGCGGCGCGAGCCGCGGCCGGGGAGCGGGCCACCGCCCCACGCTTCGTCCAGGTCTCGACGGACGAGGTGTACGGGTCCGTGGAGACCGGCCACTCGCGCGAGGACGACCCGCTCGCCCCGCGCTCGCCGTACGCGGCTGCGAAGGCCGCCGGAGAGCTCCTCGTCCGGAGCTACCACGTCACCTACGGGACCGATGTCGTCACGACGCGCGGCTCCAACACCTACGGCCCGTACCAGCATCCCGAGAAGCTCATCCCCCTGTTCGTCACGAACGCGATCGACGACGCGCCGCTGCCGCTCTACGGCGACGGCCTCCAGCGCCGCGACTGGCTGTTCGTGAGCGACCACGCGGGCGCGGTCGAATTCGTCCTCCATCACGGCGAGCCAGGTGCCGTGTACAACATCCCCGGCGAGGCGGAGCTGCCGAACCGCGACGTCGTCCGGATGCTCCTCGAGCAGCTCGGCAAGCCGTGGGCGCTCGTCCGCCAGGTCGAGGACCGCCCGGGCCACGACCGGCGCTACGCGATGGACGGTGCGCGCCTCTCGGCGCTGGGCTGGCGGAATCGGACGCCGTTCGCAGCAGGCCTGGCCGCGACCGTGGACTGGTTCGTCGCCAACGAGGCGTGGTGGCGGGCGATCCGCTCGGGCGACTGGGACGCCTACTACGAGCGTCAGTACGGCGACCGCCTCGCGGGTTCCGTCGAGGCCGGCTGACGTGCGCGTCGCGGTCACCGGGGCCGCAGGACGGCTCGGGAGCGCGCTCGTCGCGGCCCTCTCGGACGCCCCGTTCACGGGCCTGGCCGGGCCGATCGCCTGGGACCGGCGGGCGATCGATCTCGACGAGCCATCCACGCTCACCGAGCGCGTGGACCACGACCGGCCGGACGTCGTCGTCCATGCCGCGGCCTGGACCGACGTGGACGGCTGCGCCGCCGATCCCGAGCTCGCCCACCGCCGCAATGCCGTCGCGACGGGCGTGCTGGCCGAGGCGTGCGCCGCGCGCGGCGTGGACCTCATCGCCGTGTCGACGAACGAGGTCTTCGACGGGGAGCGTCGCGACGGCCACGGCTACGCCCCCGACGACGCGCCCCGCCCGATCAACGCGTACGGCGTGAGCAAGCTGGAGGGCGAGCGGCGCGCTCGCGCGGCGTACGGGGCCGGTGCGCCCGGCGAGCCGTTCCGCGAGCGGGCGTCGCTCGGGCGGCTTGGGATCGTCCGGACCGCGTGGCTGTTCGGCCCACCCGGCGCCGACTTCCCGACGAAGATCCTCGCTGCGGCCGCGCGCAACGCGACGGCAGGCACCCCGCTCCGCGTCGTCGGCGACGAGATTGGGACGCCGACCCTCGCCGCGGACGTCGCCGAGGCGATCGTTCGCCTGATCGAGATCGACGCAGCGTCCGGGATCCACCACCTCGTGAACGCCGGGACAGCGTCTCGTGCCGACTGGGCGCGCGAGCTGTTCCGGCGGACCGGAACGGACGTCGCGATCGAGGAGGTGCCGGCCGCGACGTGGCAGCGGGCGTCCACGCCGCCACGCTGGGCGGTGCTCGAACCGACCGTCGCCGAGGACTCCGAGCCGCTGCGGCCGTGGACCGAGGCACTCGCCGCCGACCTGCCGCGGCTCGCCACCGGAAGGGCGGTCGCGCGGTGATCGACCGCCCACCGTCGCGCCTCCCCGGCGTCCGCTATGGCGCCCTCGTCAGCCATGCCGACTCGCGCGGCGCCTTCCGTGAGCTGTACCGCGCGAGTGCCTTCGGTCCGCTCGACCCGGCGGACACCGGCGACGCGCCCGGGGCCGAACCGCGCTTCGTCCAGGCGAACCTCTCGTCGTCCGCGCCCGGTGTCCTCCGCGGCCTCCACCTGCATCGCCACCAGCTGGACCACTGGACCGTCGCGTCGGGGCGGGCGTTCGTCGCCCTCGTCGACGTCCGACCGGCGCTCGCGGGTACCGGCCCGGCGGTCGTCGAGACGCGCGAGCTCGGCACCGACGACTGGGTGACGATCCCGACCGGCGTCGCCCACGGGTTCCTCGCGCTCGATGCGCTCGAGCTCGTCTACCTCGTGACGAACGAGTACGACGGGAGCGACGAGCTCGGCTTCGCGTGGGACGACCCCGCCGTCGCCGTCCCGTGGCCGCACGTCCCGGTGGCGCCGGACGGCCGCCCGATCCTATCCGACCGCGACCGCTCGAACCCGCCCCTCGCGGACCTCGTCGCCAGCCTCCGGTCCTGATCGCCCCCGTCGTGCGGCGCGACGCCATGGCGCGTCCGGACGGTCGGTCCCGCGCGCCGCCCATGCGTCCACGCACCGCACCCGAGCCACCCGCACCCCCACGCTCCCCAGCGGCCTCCCGACGATGGGGCTACGGCCGCCGGGACCATGTCGCGATTGTGTCGGCGGGTGCCGTCGGCGAGCCTGAACGGGCAGTCATCCGGGTCCGTCTC
>JBFKVO010000106.1:0-5006 GCA_041639095.1 Candidatus Limnocylindrales bacterium
GCGTCGACCGCGAGGCCGTCGTGCTGGCCGCGATGGGCCATCGTGGCCCGGAGATCGCGCGCCACCTCGGGCGGAGCGACGGGGCGACCCGGACCCTGCTCTGTCGGGCGCGGGCGCGGATCCGCGGCCGGATGCTCGCGGCCGGATACGAACCAGGCTGAGACGTCGGAGACGGGGGATGCCGGCGCCGGTCGTATCATGCGCGGGCCGTGGTCCAGGCTGCGCCGGGTCTCGATTTCGTCGGACGGGCCAGCGAGTTGGCTCGCCTCGAGGCGGCGTACGCCCGCGCGGCCTCCGGAGCGGGTTCGCTCGTCCTCGTCGTCGGCGAAGCCGGCATCGGCAAGAGCCGGCTCATCGACCGGTTCGCGGCGGGCGTTCCGCCCGACTGCCGGGTCGTCCGCGGCGGATGCCTCGAGCTGACCGCGGGGGAGATGCCCTACGCGCCGTTCGTCGAGGCGATCCGCGCGCTCGTGCGCGCGGTCCCCGCCGAGCGCCGGCCGGCGCTCCTCGGGCCTGGGCGCCGCGACCTCGAGCGACTCCTCCCCGAGCTCGCGACGCGTGCGCCCGACGAGGCAGCGAGCGGGTCGGAGCCCGACCCGCTCGCCCAGCACAGGCTGTTCGAGGTGATCCTCGGCGTCATCGAGCGACTCGCCGGCGACGGACCCGTCGTCCTCATCGTCGAAGACGTCCAGTGGGCCGATCGCGCGAGTCTCGATCTCATCGCGTTCCTGGCACGCGCTCTCCGTGACGAACCTGTCCTCATCGTCACGTCCGTCCGTCCCGAGGTGCTCGAGCGGCGCGGGCCGGTCCTCTCGGCCGTCGCGGCCTGGGAGCGCGGCGAGGCCATCGAACGGATCGACGTCGGCCCGTTCGGACCGGACGAGGTCGCGGCGCAGGTCGCCGCGCTCGGCGCAGGGCCCGACCCGGACCGTATCGCGCAGCTCGTCGCCTGGACGGATGGGAACCCGTTCTTCGTCGAGCAGATCGTGCGCTCCGGAAGCGAATCCGCCGTGGGCTCCGGCGCGTCGAGCGGTCGCGTCGTCACGGCGACCCAGCTCCCGGCGGCGCTGAGGGACGTCCTCGTCGCGCGGATCGAGGAGCTCGACGCCCGCGACCAGGATGTCCTCCGGGCTGCCGCGGTCGTGGGCAAGCGGATCGACGACGGCGTCCTCGCAGCCATCCTCGGTCGGTCGCCGTCCTCGATCGGTGCCGCGCTCCGCCGTGCGGTCGACGCGGGACTCCTCGTCCGCGACGTGGGCGGCACCTATCGCTTCCGCCACGCACTCCTGCGGGAGGTCGTGTACGGCGAGTTGTTCGGGGGCGAGCGCACCGACCTTCATCGGCGCGTGGCGGATGCGCTCGACCAGCGGGCCGAGGCGGGCGAAGCCACGATCAGCGCCGGTGAGATCGCCCACCACCGTGCCGCAGCGGGCGACGACGTGCAGGCGATCGTCGCGATGGTGGCCGCGGCCCACGAGGCGGAGGAGATGTACGCGTTCGTCGACGCATCGCGATTGTGGGAGCGTGCGCTCAACCTCTGGAGCGAGGTCCCGGACGCGGAGCGCATCGTCGGCACGGACCGGGGCGACGTCCTCGCCCGCGCCGCGGAGGCGGCGATGCTCGCCGGCGACGCCGAGCGCGCTGCGAGCCTCGCACGCGAGGCGCTGGGTGCGATCGACGCGAGCGCGGATCCGCTGCGCGCGGGCCTCGTCCACGAGCGGCTGCGCTGGTTCCTGTGGGAGTCGGGCGACCGTCGCGCGGCAGCCGAGGCGGTGGCGGACGCCCTTCGGCTCATCCCGGCGGACCCGCCGAGCGCCGCACGCTCGCGAGCGGTGGCACACCGTGCGGGGATCGAGCTGTACGCCCACGAGTACGAGGCGTCTCGGGCCCATGCGGAGGAAGCGGTGGCGATCGCGCGCGCCATCGGCGCGCCGGGCGAGGAGGCGTTCGCGCTGGGGATCCTCGGCTGGGACGAGGCGGTGCTCGGGGACGTCGAGCGTGGTCTGGGAACGTTCGCCGAGGGGGTCCGGATCGCGCACGAGCTGGGGCGGCCGGAAGGGATCGCACTGGCGGCGACGAACCTGGCGGCACTCCTCGACCGGGTCGGGCGACCCGACGAATCGCTGAGCGCGGCGCAGGCCGCCCTGGACGCCGTCCGCCGGCTGGGCGTGGCGCGGACCTACGGCGGCCTGCTCGCCGGATACGCGGTGAAGGCGCTCGTCGCGCTCGGACGCTGGGACGAGGCCGAGGCCGTGGCCGCCAGCGGCATCCGCGAGTCGGTCGCCGACCGCGCGGTCCTGTGGCTCGTCGTCAACCGCGCACGGCTGCGGATCGGACGGGGCCGGTTCGCGGAAGCCGACGCCGACATCGAGCGTGCGCGGAGTCTCGATGACGCGCTCGGAGGCACGGAGTTCCGGCTCAACGTGCTGGCCGCAGCCGCCGAGTCCGCCATGTGGCAGGGACGCATCGCCGATGTCCGCGTCGTCGTCGACACGGTCGCCGCGATGGTCGATCCGGCCGGTCCCCCCGATCCCTCCGTCGCGTGGGTCGCCGCCCTCGGCCTCCGCGCCGAGGCGGAGGCGGCCGCGGTGGCACGGGCTCGCCGCGACGAGGCCGGGCTCGAGGAGACGACCGTGCGAGCCCGACGGATCGTCGCCGCGCTGGCGCGCGCCCGCCGGAGCGCGACCGCGGAGGCGGTCGTCGGCGGGACGCCGCGCGGTCGCGGCCTCTCGCTCCTCTGTGCGGCCGAGGCGCGGCGCGCCGAACGTCGCGACCGCGGGGCCGACTGGTCGGCGGTGGCCGAGGCCTGGCACGAGGCCGGACGGCCGTTCCCGGAAGCCTACGCACGGTTCCGCGAGGCGGAGGCGATCCTCGCCGCCCGTGGCGACCGTCACGCGGCTGCCCGGGCCCTCGGCGAGGCGGCCCGGGTGGCCCGGGCACTGGAGGCTGGACCGCTGCTCACGGAGGTCGAACTCCTCGCGCGCCATGCGCGGCTCGATGTGACGGGCGAGCCGGTCCCTCCGGAGCCCGTTCGTGCGGATCTCCTCGTCGACCGGGCGGACTCGTCGGACGATCCGGCTGCGGGCCTCGGCCTCACCGAGCGGGAAGGCGAAGTCCTCCGCCTCGTCGCAGGCGGCTGGTCGAACCAGCAGATCGCCGACGAGCTGTTCATCAGTCGCAAGACGGCGAGCGTCCACGTGTCGAACATCCTCGGCAAGCTCGGCGTCCGCTCACGCGTGGAAGCGGCGGCCGTCGCGCACCGGCTCGGTCTTGGCCGGGACGCGCCCCCGCCACCGGACAGCGCCTGAGCCTCGGCGCGGCCCGGACCGAGTCTGGCATTCGGTGCGCCTCGCGGGACTGCGTCGGGCGTCGGCGCGGCGCGTCGGGGCCTGCTACCCTTCCTCCAGTCCTTGACAGCCGGTCCTGAGAGGCCGGGGAACCGGTCCTGAGAGGCCGGGAAGGAGGCAGGTCGACCGTGTCCGGGTCCCGCTGCGGGCCGCCGCGCCGCGCGCCGCACCCCGACACTCCCTCCGTTCCCCGCATCGCCCGGCTGGCCCGCGTCCCGCGCGCGTGAGCGCGATCCCCGCGTCCACGCGCCTCGCGCCGCTCTCGTCCGCGGTCGTGGATCCGCGCGTCGGCGACCGCGGCCCGGCGCTCCTCGCGCTCGAGGACGGCACGATCTTCGAGGGGATCGCCTTCGGCGCTCCGTCCGCGGCGGGCGGCGACCTCGTCGTGAACACGAGCCAGACCGGCTACCAGGAGGTCTGCACCGACCCGTCGTACGCCGGCCAGGTCGTCGTCATGACCTATCCGCTGATCGGCAACTACGGCCGCATCGGCGCCGACGACCAGTCGTGGCGGCCCTGGTTGCGCGGCCTCGTCGTGGCCAACGCCACGGCGGCCGTCCTCGACGACGCGCGCCAGCTCGCCCGCCTCCTGCGCGACCACGACATCCCCGCGATCGCGGGCGTGGACACGCGAGCGCTGGCGCGCCACCTCCGCGCGAACGGCTGCCTGCGCGGGATCATCCTCGCCCCCGGCGAGCTGGACCGCGACCGCGCCACCGCAGCGGCCCGGGCCGTCCCGCGCTGGGAGGACCAGGACTTCGTGGGAGAGGTGTCGCCGGCGGCCGTGCGTGACATCGGCGGCCCGGCCGAGGACGGTCCGCGGATCGCGATCGTCGACTTCGGGCTGAAGGAGAACATCGTCCGCTCGCTCCGCGCCCGCGGCGCCCGGGTGCGCGTCCTGCCCCACACCGCGTCCCCCGAACAGGTCCTCGCCGACGACATCGACGGCATCGTCCTCTCACCCGGACCGGGCGACCCTGCCCGGCTCGACGGCCCGGTCGCCCTCGCCCGGGTGATCATCGACGACGGCCGGCCGCTGCTGGGGATCTGCCTCGGGCACCAGGTCGTGGGCCGGGCCGCAGGCGCCGAGACGCGCCGCCTGCGGTTCGGGCATCACGGCGCGAATCACCCGGTCCACGACGTGGAGACGGGCCTCGTCCAGGTCACCGCGCAGAACCACGAGGTCCAGGTCGTCGGCGACTCGCTCCCGCCCGGCAGCGGGTTCACGGTCAGCCAGGTGAACCTCAACGACGGCTCGGTCGAGGGCCTCCGCCACCGCGAGCTGCCGATCGAGACCGTCCAGTACCACCCCGAAGGCGCACCGGGCCCGCTCGACGCGCTCGCGGTCTTCGACCGGTTCGTGGCCGCCGCCGGCGCGCACGGGGACGCGCGCCACGGACCCGGCTGACGCGATGACCACGACGACGGCGACCGACCGCCCGGCGAGCGTGCTCATCCTCGGGTCGGGGCCGGTCGTCATCGGCCAGGCGGCCGAATTCGACTACGCCGGCACGCAGGCCTGCCGCGCGCTCCGCGCCGAGGGCGTCCGCACGATCCTCGTGAACTCGAACCCGGCGACGATCATGACCGATGTCACGGTCGCCGACGCCGTGTACCTCGAGCCGCTAACCGTCGAGGCGATCGAGGCGGTCATCGAGC
>JBFKVO010000107.1:0-4969 GCA_041639095.1 Candidatus Limnocylindrales bacterium
AGGCCGATCGCGACGACGCCGTCGACGGTCGCCCGGTTCATCGCCCGGACGAGCGAGCCCGACACGGGCGAGATGAACTGGAGCGCGTAGCCGGACTCCTCGGCGGCGAGCGCGCAGCCCTCGCTGAACGCGCCGAAGAACGGGTTGGAGAAGATGACCGACAGCGCCTGCGGGGTGAGGATGCCGACCGCCATCGTGCGGCGCTGCGTGAGCATGCGCGCGACCGGGTGCGGACGGTAGCCAAGGGTCTCGGCGACCTCGCGGATGCGGGCGGCCGTGTCCGGGCTCAGGCGCTCCGGGCTGTTGAAGGCGAACGACACGGCAGTCTTCGACACGCCTGCGGCGCGCGCGACATCCGCGATCCTCGGTCGAGTGGTCCGCTGGTCCACGAGCTCCTCATCCCGGCCGGTGCACGGCCGGGCACGTGTCCGTGCGTGCCTGGTGCCACCGCGGATCGCGCGGGATCGGCGGGATCCGGCGGCGTGCAAACCGGTTTAGCAAACCGGTTTATGGACTGTAGGACGGCCGCCTGACCGTGTCAAGGGCCGAGCCGTCGATTCGTGGCACCATCACGACGTGCTCGACCGCGTGCGCGAGATGCCCGCCGGCATCCGCATCTTCCTCGTCTACGCCCTGGCGATCCTCGTCGGGATCGGCCTGTCGCTGCGCTTCGTCGTCGACGAGGCGGTGGCCGCCCCGCTGAGCCTGCCGGGCGTCGTCGTGATGGCGCTCCTCGCGTACACGATCTTCACGACGACGCTCGTCCTCCAGCGCAAGGCCGCGGCGCGCGGACTCGCGCTCGGACTGAGCTCGCTGACGCTGCCCACGGTCGCACTGCTCCTCCTCGTCGGCCAGCCGCTCGCGGCGATCGTCGTCGCGGCCATGGCGGTCCTCCTGTTCCGCGGACTGCTCCGCCCGGAGGTGCGCGCGTACCTCGTCGAACCGTGACGCCCGGACGTCCGGCGCCGCTCCGGGTACCCTCTTGACCACCGACCGGGTGTCGCGCCCGGTCGTCCATGACCGACCACCTGCGAGGCAAGCCCCTTGAGCACGTCGAGCCGTCGGGATCGTCGTCCCGACCCCTCCAGCACCCGCGCGAGCCGCGCCCGGCGCGCTGCGCCGCCACCGTCGTTCGTCGAGCGCTACCGTGCCGCGATCATCGGGGTCGTGATCGTGGGCGCGATCGGCGCGATCGTCCTCATCGGGCTCGGTGCGAGCGGCCCGGCCTGGGCGTGCTCGACGATCTGGACCGCGGCGGAGACGCCGCAGCCGGCGCCCGGAGCGACGCCACGGGTCGGGTACGTCCAGCCCGACCTCGGGCGCGAACACATCGACCCGGGCGTGACCCAGCGGTACCCGGTCTGCCCACCGGCCTCGGGCAAGCACGCGAACGCGGCCGGAGCGGGTCCGATCGCCCCGCGCGTCTACGGCCCGGACGACGACGCCCGCCCGCAGGGCTGGATCCACAACCTCGAGCACGGCGGCATGGTCATCCTGTATCGCTGCGCCGAGGGCGACGACGGCTGCGACGACGCCGCGCAGCAGCGCATGCGCGAGCTGTTCGCGACCTTCCCGCCGAGCCCGATCTGCGGCACGCCGGCCGGCTCGTCGGGTCCGGTCATCGCGCGGTTCGACGAGATGGCGACGCCGTACACGGCGCTGCTGTGGGGCCTGATCCTCCCGCTCGACACCCTCGACCGGGACCGGATCCTCGCGTTCTGGGGGCAGGACGGCGACCGGACCAACCCGGAGCCGGCGTGCGCCCGGCCGACCCCCACGCCACCACCGACGCCGACCCCGGCGCCGTCGGACACGCCGGAGCCGTCGGACACGCCGGAGCCCAGCCCCAGCGCGAGCTGACGCGGCACGGGTCCGAGCGGTGCGGCTGTTCAGCTATCTTTCGGACTCGGGCCCCGCGCTCGGCGCGGTCGCCGACGACGGACGGATCGTCCCGCTCGGGCCGGACGCGGGGACGCTTGACGCCGCGCTCGTCGAGGAGCGGCTCGACGACCTCCGAGCGCTCGTGGCGGAGGCCCTCGCCGCCGATGCCGACGCACGGACGGGGATCGACCGGGACCAGCTCCGCCCACTCCCGGCGGTGGAGTTCCCGGGCAAGGTCATCGGGATCGGCCTGAACTACCGCGACCACGTCGTCGAACAGCGGATCGAGATCCCGCCGCGACCGACGCTCTTCGCGATGTTCGGCAACGCCGTGATCGCGGACGGCGAGCCCATCGTCCGGCCGGAGGGGACCGACGCCCTCGACATGGAGGTCGAGCTCGGCGTCGTCATCGGTCGGCGCGCGCGGCGGGTCGCCCGCGACGACGCCGCCGGGTACGTCGCCGGGTACGTCGTCGTCAACGACGTGTCCGCCCGCGACTGGCAGGGCGTCCGCGCGGCCCTCGCCCCGGGCGAGCGCGGCGACGGCCAGTGGCTCCGCGCGAAGGGCTCGGACACGTTCCTGCCGATGGGACCGGTGTTCGTGTCCGCCGACGAGCTGAACGACCCGAGCGGCCTCCGGCTGCGGAGCTGGCGCATCCCCGGCGACGGCCCCGACCGCGGGACGGCGGTCCAGATGCAGGACGGCACGACGGCCGACATGCTCACCGACGTCCCGGGCATCGTCGCGTTCGTCAGCGCGACGATCAGCCTCGAGCCCGGCGACATCCTCGCGACGGGGACGCCGTCCGGCGTCGGCGTCTTCCGCGACCCGCCGGTGTTCCTCCGGCCGGGCGACCGGGCGATCTGCGAGATCGAGGGTCTCGACCGGATCGAGAACCCGGTCGTCGACTGGCACGAGGCGGTCGAGGAGGAGGAGGCATGACGCCATGAGCTCGTCCGGCGCGCCGTCCCCGCCCGAGGCGATCCCGGCGACGATGACCGCGCTCGTGAAGGCCGAGGCCGGCCCCGGCCTGCGGCTCGAGGAGCGGTCCGTGCCCGAGCACGGGATCAACGACGTCCTCATCCGCGTCGAGCGCACGGGCATCTGCGGGACCGACCTCCACATCGACGCCTGGGACGCCTGGGCGGCGAAGACGATCCAGCCGCCGCTCGTCGTGGGCCACGAATTCGTCGGCCGGATCGTCGCGGTCGGAACCAACGTCAGCGATTTCGCCCCCGGCGACCTCGTCAGCGGCGAGGGACACGTCGTCTGCGGACGCTGCCGCCACTGCCTGGCGGGGCGCCGTCACCTGTGCCCTCACACCATCGGCCTTGGCGTCGAGCGCGACGGGGCGTTCGCCGAGTACGTCGTCCTGCCGATGACGAACGTATGGCACCACTGGCCCGGGATCGACGAGGAGGCCGCTGCGCTCTTCGACCCCTTCGGGAACGCCGTCCACACCGCGCTCGCGTTCCCCGTCCTCGGCGAGGACGTGCTCGTGTCGGGTGCCGGCCCGATCGGCCTCATGGCGACGGCCGTCGCCCGGCATGCGGGCGCGCGCCACGTCGTCGTCTCGGAACCGAATGCGACGCGCCGCGCGCTCGCCGAGCGCATGGGCGCGACGGTCGCGCTCGACCCCACCGAGCGGGCCCTCACCGACGTCTTCGGCGAGCTCGGGATGGTCGAGGGCTTCGACGTCGCGATGGAGATGTCGGGCAACCCGGCCGCGCTGCGCGCCGCGATCGCCGCGATGGCCCACGGCGGGGGCGTCGCGATCCTCGGCATCCCGACCGAGGAGATCGCCCTCGACATGAACGAGGTCGTCTTCAAGATGCTCACGCTCCGCGGCATCTACGGCCGGGAGATGTACGAGACGTGGTACAAGATGACGGTGATGCTCCAGTCCGGGCTCGACATCCGGCCCGTGATCACGCATCGCTTCTCGCACCGCGACCACGTCGCCGCATTCGAGGCCGCGCGCTCGGGAGAGGCGGCCAAGGTCCTCCTTGACTGGCGCGACGCCGGCTCGCCGGGCGAAGGAGGCGCGACATGACCGGGACGACACGGCGCGACCCCCTGGCGTTCCTCGGCGACGACCTCGCGGACCTCCGCTCGAAGGGCCTCTACCGGCCGCTCCGGGTGATGACGTCGGCCCAGGGCCCGATCGTCTCGATCGACGATCGGCGCGCGATCAGCCTCGCGTCGAACGACTACCTCGGCCTCACGCACCACCCGAAGGTGCGCGAGGCGGCGCTGGCGGCCGTCCGCGACTTCGGCGCCGGCTCCGGAGCGGTGCGCACGATCGCGGGCACGATGACGCTCCACGAGGAGCTCGAGGCCGACCTCGCGACGTTCAAGGGCGTGGAGGCGGTCCTCACGTTCCAGTCGGGCTTCACGGCGAACACGGGCGTCATCCCGACGATCACCGGCGACCAGGACCTCATCGTCAGCGACGCCCTGAACCACGCCTCGATCATCGACGGGATGCGGCTGTCGAAGGCGCCCCGGAAGATTTACCCGCACGGCGACGTGGACGCACTGCGAGCGATCCTCGACGAGGCGCTCGCGAGCGGTCGGGCCGACGGAAGCGGGCCGTACCGGCTCATCCTCGTCGTCACGGACGGCGTCTTCAGCATGGACGGCGACATCGCGCCGCTGCCCGGGATCGTGGATGCCGCGGAGGCGGCCGGGGCCGCTGTCCTCGTCGACGACGCGCATGCGTCCGGCGTCCTCGGTCGCGACGGGCGCGGCTCGGTGGACCACTTCGGGCTGCATGGCCGCGTCGCGATCCAGGTCGGGACGCTCTCGAAGGCGGTCGGCGTACTCGGCGGCTACGTCGCGGGATCGCAGGACCTGCGCGACCTCCTGATCCAGCGGGCGCGCCCGTTCCTGTTCTCGACGTCGCACCCGCCAGCGGTCGCGGCGGCCTGCCTCGCGGCGCTCGACGTGCTGCTGGAGGAGCCGGAGATCATCGAGCGCCTGTGGGAGAACACCCGGTTCTTCAAGTCGGGGCTCGAGGCGCTCGGGTTCGACACCGGCTCGAGCGAAAGCCCGATCACGCCGGTCATCGTCGGCGACGCCGGCCTC
>JBFKVO010000108.1:0-4963 GCA_041639095.1 Candidatus Limnocylindrales bacterium
AGCAGACGGGTTCCGTCATCGGCAAGCCCGAGGTCATCACCAGGGGCTTCGTGCCCCTGAACGAGCGCGACCCGCTTCTCGAGGAGGCCGTCAGCCGGGTCGTCGCCTCGATCGACAACCCCGGCGATCACATCAGCGAGATCGCGCTCCTCAAGAGCCAGATCAAGGACGGCGTGTCGCGCTACCTGTACGACCAGACGAAGCGCCGCCCGATGGTCTTCCCGGTCGTGGTCGAGGTGTAGGCGATGGCCACCCGACGCCGCAGCCGCCCCGCCGCTCGGCCACGCCGCCGCGCCCGCACCTTCACGATGCCGCGGATCGCCCTGCCGGCGGTGAGCCCGGACGTGACGCGCTCGATCATCGGGATCGTCTTCCTCGTCGTCGGCGCCGTGACGCTGATCGCGCTCATCCTGCCCGGCGAGGGTCGCCTGACCGACTGGTGGCGCGACTTCTTCGCGCCGTACTTCGGCGCCGGCCGGTTCCTGCTCCCGTTCCTCCTCCTCGGCGCCGGCTACTACCTCGAGTGGGGCCGCGGGAAGCAGCCGGGCTCCGGCTGGGGGGCAGTGCTGCTCGGCGTCGCGATCACGTACGTCGGCTTCCTCGGCGCGATGCAGGTGAGCGGGATCCGCGAGGGTGGCCGGATCGGGCGCTTCCTGGCGGACCTGCTGGTGCCCGCCATCACGGCGCCCGGCGCGTTCATCGTGCTCGCGGCCGTCGCCGCGGTGGGGCTGATCATCGCGTTCGAGCTGCGCCTCAAGGACCTCCTCCGGCCCGGCGCCACGCTGGCCCGCTGGTTCGGGTCCACGGCCGCGGCCTCGATGCGCCGCGAGCCGGGTGACGACGTCGATGGGCGCGGTCGTCCCGGGACGGCGGAGCGCGCGGAGGGACGCAGCGGGCCGGGAGCCGCCGGGCGGCGGGCCGGGCGCGCGATCCCGGCCGCGGGGGACGCGCCGGGCCAGACGGGGATCTGGAGCCGGGGCGAGGAGCCCGAACCGGGGATCCCGGTGGCCGTTCCGAGCCAGGCCCCGACGTCGGCGACGTTCGCACCGGCACGCGCCGGCGAGGCCCCGGCCGGAGCCGGAGCGCGCGCGACCGCCGGCGTGGGCGCGGCGGGCGCCGTCGTGGAGCCACCACGCTTCCTGCGCGACCCCGAGGACGTCACCGACGCGAGCGACTCGCCGCCGACGAAGGATCGGATCGCCTACCGGCTGCCCGACATCTCGATGCTCGACGCGGCGACCGAACCGGTCTCGCCGGGCGGTGAGGAGGCGGTCCACCGGCGGAACGAGGAGATCATCGTCCGCAAGCTCCAGAGCTTCAACATCCCGGCCCAGATCGTCGGCCGCAACGCAGGGCCGGTCGTCACGCAGTACGAGGTCCAGCCGGCGCCGGACATCAAGGTCAGCCGGATCGAGGCGCTCGCCGACGACCTCGCGATGGCGCTCGCGGCGCGCTCGCTCCGCATCGAGGCCCCGATCCCGGGCAAGTCCGCCGTCGGGATCGAGGTCCCGAACAAGGACTTCAACGTCGTCTCGCTGCGCGGGATCCTCGAGAGCGTTGACGTCGGGGCATCGGGCTCGAAGCTGACGTTCGCCCTCGGACGCGACGTCGCCGGGCGGGCCCAGGCGGTCGATCTCGCGAAGATGCCGCACCTGCTCATCGCCGGGGCGACCGGCTCGGGCAAGAGCGTCATGGTCAACGCGCTCATCACGAGCCTCCTGTGCGAGGCGACGCCCCACGAGGTCCGGATGATCCTCGTGGACCTCAAGCGCGTCGAGCTGGCCGGCTACAACGGCCTGCCGCACCTGCTCGTGCCCGTCGTCACGGAGCCGGAGCGAGCCAAGGCGGCGCTGAAGTGGGCGGTCAACGAGATGGAGGGCCGCTACCGGCGGTTCGCCGGGGCGACGGCCCGCAACATCCGCGCCTACAACGAGACGCGCGCCGATCCCGAGGACCGGATGCCGTACATCGTCATCGTCATCGACGAGCTCGCCGACCTGATGATGCGCGAGGGCAAGAACATCGAGGACCCGATCGTGCGGCTGGCCCAGAAGGCGCGCGCGACGGGGATCCACATGGTCCTCGCGACGCAGCGGCCGTCGGTGAACGTCGTGACCGGGCTCATCAAGGCGAACTTCCCGTCGCGGATCGCCTTCGCGATGGCGTCGCAGATCGATTCGCGCACGATCCTCGACGCGCCCGGCGCGGAGGACCTCATCGGGCGCGGCGACATGCTCTACCAGCCGTCCGACCTGCCCCGCCCGATGCGCCTCCAGGGGGTGTTCGTCTCGGACGCGGAGATCGGTCGCGTCACCTCCCACTGGCGCTCGCAGATCGACGACCCGCACTACGACCTGTCGATCGTGGAGAGTGACGAGGGGAGCGGGACGGTTGACGACGTCACCGATGATGAGGCCGATCGCCTGCTCCCGGATGCCATCGACGTCATCCGGGAGTACGATCGTGCTTCAGCGTCGCTGCTGCAGCGGCGGCTGAAGGTCGGCTATGCGCGCGCGGCGCGGATGATCGACCAGCTCGAGGCACGTGGCTATATCGGCGCGTTCGACGGCTCGAACGCGCGACAGGTCCTCCGGCGGGACGGCGTCGGGCCGGGAGGATCGGTCGAACCGGACGAGGACGAATGACCGCACGAGACCAGGCGCGACGAGCCGCCGTCGATGGACGTGCCCGCGCGGCACGCCCCGCGATCGAGGCCGTCCACGGGCCGCCCCTGCCGGAGCGCCTCTTCACGGCGCGCGAACGGAAGGGTGTCGACCTCTACCGCGCGGAGCGCGATACGAAGATCCGCGCCCACTACCTCGCCGCCCTGGAACGGGGCGACTACGACGACCTGCCGGGCTCCGTCTACACGAAGGGATTCCTGCGCAACTACGCGCTGTACCTCGGCCTCGATCCCGAGGACGTCCTGCTCCAGTGGCGCCTCGAGCGCGGTGTGCCCGAGCCGACCGAGACGGTCGTCCCGGTCGCGAAACCGATCGACACGCGCCCACGCGGCCTGACGTTCAGCCCGGGCGTGATCGTCGCCGCGCTCATGACCGTCGGCGTCATCGCGTTCGGGGCATATCTCGCGGTGCAGCTCCTGCGCTTCGCGAAGCCGCCGACGCTCGCCGTGACCGATCCGGCGGTCGCGCTCGTCGAGGTCGACGAGCAGACGACGTCGTACGTCATCGCCGGCAGCTCGATCCCCGGCGCGACGATCTCGGTGACGACGCCGGGACGATCGCAGCCGTATCGCGTGACCGCCGGCCCGGACGGCACCTGGTCGGTCCAGGTCGATCTTCGCCGCGGCAAGAACCAGTTCGACGTCACCGCGACCGACCCTGAGACCGGCAAGCAGGCCGAAACGCCGCGTCAGGTGTTCATCACGGTGCCCTTCCTCGTCATCCAGGCGCCGACCCTCGCGGTGGACCAGCCGGCCGAGGGCACCACCTTCGAGAACGGCGCGATCCCGGTCGAGGGTCGCACGACGAACGCCACGATGGTCACCGTCACCGCGGTCTACCTCGGCCCCGTCGACGGCCAGCCGGTCATCGTGACCCCCGCTCCCAGCCTCGAACCCGGCGCGACGCCGCCGCCCGACCCGGGGCCGACGCCGATCGAGGCCGCCGTCGCCGACGACGGGACGTTCGCGACGCCGCTCGAGCTGACGGAGGGGCGCTGGGCGATCACGATCACGGCCACCTCCGAGCAGGGCAAGGCCGCGTCGCTGACGCGCAACGTCGCCGTCGCCTTCGAGGGCGTCAACCTCGTCGTGACGATCAAGGGTGGGCCGGCCTGGCTCAAGGTGTGGACCGACGGACTGCTGGACCCGTCGATCCCGGCCTCCGGCATCTCGCTGTCCAGCGGCAAGACCCTGACCTTCACCGGCAAGGAGTCGGTCGAGGTCCGGACCGGCTCGTCCGGCGTGACGTACTTCACCCTGAACGGGACATCGCTCGGCGCCCTTGGCCGGCCCGGCATCCCGGAGACGTGGCTGTTCGCCCCGCCCGACCCGCCGGTCAAGACGCAGCGTCGCTGACGGCGATGGGCGCGGCCCGCGCTGCCGACCCCATGTCCCCGGGTGAGCCGATCGCCGACGCTCGGCTCGACCCGGTCACGCTGGCTGAGAGGCTGCAGGCAGCCTGCGTCGCCCGCGGCCTCACGGTCGCCACGGCCGAGTCGTGCACGGGCGGCGCGCTCGCGACCGCGATCACCGACATCCCCGGTTCGTCGGGCTACTTCCGGGGCGCGATCGTCGCCTACGCGGACGATGTGAAGGCGGGCACGCTCGGCGTCGATCCGGCGGTCATCGCCGCCCACGGCGCCGTCAGCGCGCAGGTCGCGGTGGCGATGGCAGCCGGGGTCCGCGAGCGTCTCGGGGTGTCCGTCGCGGTCTCGATCACCGGCGTCGCCGGGCCCGACGGTGGCACCGAGGAGAAGCCGGTCGGACTGACGTATCTCGGCCTCGCCGACGCGTCCGGGACCGACGTGCGCAGGCACCACTGGACGGGCGACCGTGCCGTGAACCGGGCGACGAGCGTCGTCGCCGCGCTGGAGTGGCTGGTCGCCTGGGCGGAGGCGCGGCCGTGACGGCGGGTACCGGCATCGGCGCGGGCCTCGCGCCGGTCCGGCCGCCGCGCCGCATCTCCGTCGACGAGGTCGTCCACGTCGTCGGCGTGGCGGGTGCCGGCGCGAGCGCCGCGGCGCTCCAGGCCCGTGCGTCGGGCGCGACCGTCTCGGGCTGCGACGCGGGTGGCCCGTCCCCGTACAGCGTCGCGCTCGCGGACGCCGGCATCCCGCTCGCGTGGTCGCACGCCGCCGACCACGTGACCGCCACGCCGACGCCGACACGCCTCGCGGTCACGAAGGCGCTCACCGCGATCGATCCCGACCACCCGGAGCTGGCCGCCGCGCGTTCGGCCGGGATCCCCGTGGAGCCGTGGCAGCAGGTGGTCGCGGACGC
>JBFKVO010000109.1:0-4956 GCA_041639095.1 Candidatus Limnocylindrales bacterium
CTCGTCAACGGGCAACTGCACCCGATCGGTTCGTTCGACCTCGAGTGACGGCGTGCCGGCGAGGAGCGCCGCGCCGCGCTGGATCAGTAGGTGATGCCCGGGAGCGGGTCGCCCGACTCCTCGACGAGGGTGATGGTCCCGTCGGGTGTCACGCTGAAGATCCAGTCGTGGCGGTTGATGCAGCCGGCCGGGCAGTCGCCCCAGCCGACCTGGACGTGGACGCGGTACGCGTCGCCGGCCTTCTCGGCTTCCCACCACGAACCCTGGCCGATGAGATCCGGATCCTTGCGACCGATCCCGGTGAACTTCGGGTCCGAGGCGATCACGCGGGCGGCGGCTTCCTCGGGCGAGGCCACGATCGGCGCCGGCTCCAGCGTGGGCGTCGGTTCAGCGGTCGGTGGTGGGCTCGAGCTGGGGTCCGGGCTGGGTGCGGGGGTCCCGCCCCCGCCGGCTCCGGTGCAGGCGGTCACGATCACCGACAGGGCGAGGGCAGGCACGAGGCCGAGTCGAGCGTTCATGAGCCGGAGACGAAGGATGCCACGACCTGGTTCCCGCGTCCCGCGGCGCAATGCATGGTGGGCCGGGAACCGGACGGACACCGAGCGGCCTGGCTGATACCCTCGACGCGAGGGGAGGACCCATGTCTGAGGTCATCCGGACCGAGCGCCTCACGAAGTTCTATGGCCGCCGGCGAGGCCTCGACGGGCTCGATCTCGAGGTGCGCCAGGGCGAGGTCTACGGATTCCTCGGGCCGAACGGCGCCGGCAAGACGACGACGATCCGCATCCTCCTCGACATCATCCGCCCGACGAGCGGGACGGCGCAGCTCCTCGGCCGCGACCCGCGTGCCGGCGGCACCGCACTGCGGACGCATGTCGGCTACCTGCCGGGCGACTTCGTCGTCAACGAAGCGCAGTCCGGGCGGGAGCTCCTGACCCATCTAGGCCATCTGCGCGGCGGCGTCCGCGCCGACCGCATCGTCGCCCTTGCGGACCGGTTCGACCTCGATCTTGGCACCCGGATCGGAACCCTGTCGAAGGGCAATCGGCAGAAGGTCGCCGTCGTGCAGGCGTTCATGCACGAGCCCGAACTGCTCATCCTCGACGAGCCGACGGCCGGGCTCGACCCGATCATGCAGCAGCGCTTCCTCGACCTCGTCCGCGAAGCGACGGCCAAGGGCCAGACCGTGTTCATGTCGTCGCACGTGCTGAGCGAGGTCCAGCAGAGCGCTGACCGGGTCGGGATCGTCCGCGACGGGCGGCTCGTCGCGGTCGAGGCGGTCGAGACGCTCCGTCGCCGCGCGGTTCGGCGCGTGGAGGTCGTCTTCGAGGGCAGCGTCCCGGCCGACGCGTTCGACGGACTGCCCGACGTCAACGACATCGAGTTCGATGGCTCCACGCTCCGCTGCCGTCTCGCCGGCCGTGCCGACCCGCTCATCAAGGCCCTCGCGCGCTACGACGTGGCCTCGATCACGATCCAGGAGCCCGACCTCGAGGAGCTGTTCCTCGTCTACTACCGCGGCGAGGCCGCCGTGGAGGACGGCGATGCTGCTGCGTAGCGTGTTCGGGAAGACGCTCCGCGACGCGCGCCGGTCGATCCTCGGCTGGATCGTGGCGATCACCGCGGTCGGCGCCTTCTACGCGGCGTTCTTTCCCACCGTGAACACGCCCGAGATGGCGCAGGCGCTCGAGGCGTACCCGGAGGGCCTCCTCGACGCGATCGGCTTCACCGACATCACGTCGGCGGCGGGCTACGTCGGCTCGACGACGTTCGGGATCCTCGGGCCGATCCTCACCCTCATCTTCGCCGCCGTCCTCGCGGGCGGGGCGATCGCCGGCGACGAGGAGGACGGCCGGCTCGACCTCGTCCTGGCCCACCCGGTGAGCCGCTGGAGCGTCCTCGTTCAGCGCTTCGGCGCGATCGTCGTCGCGATGGTCGCGGCTGGGATCGTCCTTGCCATCGCGCTCATCGCGATCTCGGGGCCGGCGCAGATCGACGACATCTCCGCGGCGAACTTCTTTGCGGCGGGGTTCCAGCTGGCGCTCCTCGGGATCGTCTTCTCGGCGCTCGCGATGGGCATCGGCGCGGCCACGGGGCGGCGCGTCGCCGTGAACGCGGCGATCGCCATCGTCGGGATCGGCGGCTACCTTGCGAACACGCTCGCGCCGACGGTCGAGGGGATCGAGTGGCTCCAGAGCCTGTCGCCGTTCTTCTACGCGCTGGGTGGCGCGCCGCTCCGGAACGGCCTCCAGGTCGGTGACGCCGTCGTGCTCATCGTGGCGAGCGTCGTCCTCGTCGCGATCGGCGGATACCTGTTCGACCGCCGCGACATCGCGGTCTGAGTGAGGGCCAGCAAGGGAGCCGGCCTCTTCGCTCAGCCGCTCGCGCGGTCGACGCCCTGACCCGCTGACGGCGTCGCCGCGAGCACGGGAATCGCCGCTGCGTCGGACGCCGTGACCGACCTCGTCGACCAGGCGACCGCGATCCCCGCGATCGGCACCCAGAGGTAGAACGCGACCATCGTCCCGAACCCCACGACCTGGAGGGCGTCCACGGCCGGCGTCTCGAGGAAGGCCACGGATGCGGCGAGCGCCAGCCCGCCGAGCACGATCGAGACCGCGGCGAGCCATCGCGGGAGGATCCTCGCGCGCAGCGCCGCGGCTCCCACGGCGATGAGCAGGAGGCCGCGCCAGAACGTGGCCGCCTCGACGAGGACGTTCGCCGTCACCTCGGACAGCCGCGCCCAGAGGGCGAGGCTTGCCGGGTCCGCCCCCACCGCGAGCCCCTCGTCGACGCCGCGGGCCATGCTGGGCGCGACCGACATCGCCGTCGCCACCATCCCGAACGCGCCCACGAGGAGCACCATCGCGAGGATGAGGTCGGTGGCGATCCCGTGCACGTGACCACCACCGGCCGGCGCGGCGCGCAGGGCGGCCGCGCGGAGCGCCACGCCGAAGACGACGAATGACGCCCAGGCCACGCCGGCCAGGATGAGGATCACGCCGCCCTGGGCCGTTCGGGGATCGGGGCTCCCGAGCGCGAGGGCGAGGAAGAGGATGCCGCTCGCGGCGGCGACCGTCCCGTGGCTGATCGTTCGTCGTGGTTCGCTCATCTCCGCTGCCTCCCGGCACCCGCGAGCCCGTGAGGGGAGCCCGTCCTGCGTGCCGGTCGACACTGTCGTCGGGGCGCGAGCGGCCGTCGTCGGAAGCGAGGGTGAGCGCCCATCAGACCTCTGGATGATTCGACCTCGTTCGGTCATCCTCTGGGCTGATTCGTGCGGCCACGGCGATGCGGTACGGTCGATCGGTGGGATTCGTGCGGCTCATCAGCGCGTATGGCGACGTCGTCCTGGCCGTCGTTCTCGCCGCCTTCTATGTCTTCGAGGCGGCCGGCGCCCAGTCGGGGTTGTGGCGCGGCCCTGGTGTCCCGCTGCTCGCGCTTCCGGCGGGCCTCGCGTTCATCGTCGCGCTCGCGTGGCGGCGCCGGTTCCCGCTCCCGGTCCTCGCGCTCGCGATGGTCCCCCTCGGGCTGGCATGGACCGGTCCCCAGATGGCGCCCGGTTCGTACACGTATGCCCTCCTGATCGCGCTCTACTCCGTGGGCGCCCACGCGCGCGGGCGGACGGCGCTCCTCGGCGCACTGGGCGTCGCCGCCGTCGTCGCGGTCGCCGTGATCGCCGATCTCCCACTGATCCGCGGCCCGGGTGACGTCGGGTTCCTCGTCCTCGTGATCGTCGGTCCGTGGGCGGCGGGCGTCGCGGTCGGGCGCCTGCGCGAGCGGGAGCGCGGCATCGCCCGCCATGCGCTCGAGCTCGAGCGGGATCGCGACGAACACGTCCGAACCGCGACGAAGGCCGAGCGGGCGCGCATCGCGCGCGACCTCCACGACGTCGTCGCCCACGCGATCAGCATCATCGTCGTCCAGGCCCGCGGCGGACGCCACATCGCGGCGTCGGATCCCGCCCGGGCACGCGCCGCCTTCGACACGATCGAGTCACTCGGCGGCCAGGCACTCACCGAGATGCAGCGGATGCTCGAGATGTTGCGCGAAGGCGAGAGCGACCAGTCCCCGCCGGCGCCCCAGCCGTCGCTCCGGTCCGTCGCCGTGCTCGCACGACAGGTGACCGAGGCGGGGATGCCCGTCGAGGTCACGATCGATGGGGGGCCGATCGACCTGCCCGCGGGCATCGACGTGTCCGCCTACCGGATCGTCCAGGAGGCGCTCACGAACGCGCTCAAGCACGCGGGACCCGCGACGGCCGAGGTGCGGATCCGGTACGGGTCCGATGCGGTCGCGGTCGAGGTGCTCGATTCGGGTCGCGGCCCGGGATCCCCGCGTGCCGCCGAGAGCGGCCACGGCCTCGTCGGGATGCGCGAGCGCGCCCGCCTGTACGGCGGCAGCGTCGAGGCCGGTCCGCGTGCCGAGGGCGGCTTCGCCGTCCGTGCGCAGTTCCCGCTCGGGAGGGGCGCGACGTGATCCGCGTCCTCATCGCCGACGACGAGCAGCTCATCCGTGCGGGTCTGCGGCTCATCGTCGAGTCGCAGCCGGACATGGAGGTGATCGGCGAGGCGGGTGACGGGGTGGAGGCGATCGAGCGGACGCGGCGCCTTCGCCCCGACGTCGTCGTCATGGACATCCGCATGCCGACCCTCGACGGGCTCGAGGCGACCCGGCGGATCGTGGCGACCACCGGTCCGCTTCCGCGGGTGATCGTGCTGACGACGTTCGATCTCGACGAGTACGTCTACGACGCCCTCCGCGCCGGCGCGAGCGGGTTCCTCCTCAAGCACGCACCCGAGGAGCATCTGCTGGCCGCGATCCGGGTCGTGATGAGCGGCACCGCGCTGTTCTCCCCGTCGGTCACGAGGCGACTCGTCGAGGAGTTCGTGCGAAACCGGCCACCCGCCGAGACGCCGCCCGAGCTCGGCGTCCTGAGCGCCCGGGAGCGCGATGTCC
>JBFKVO010000110.1:0-4914 GCA_041639095.1 Candidatus Limnocylindrales bacterium
GCCCGACGAGATCCGTGCGGTGATCGCCGACGCGATCGATCCGGACCTGTTCCGACGGACGTACAGCGACGTGTTCGAAGGCGACGATCGCTGGCGCGCTCTGCCGATCCCCGACGGCGACCGCTACGCGTGGGACCCGGCTTCGACCTACATCGCGCGACCGCCGTTCTTCACGGGCCTCGAGGCCGATCCGCCGCCCCTCGCCGACATCGAGGACGCCCGTGCGCTGTGCGTCCTCGGCGACTCCGTCACGACCGACCACATCTCCCCGGCCGGCTCGATCGCCCCGTGGTCGCCCGCGGGGCAGTGGCTCCAGGAGCGCGGCGTCACGCCGCTCGAGTTCAACTCGTACGGGGCGCGGCGCGGCCACCACGAGGTGATGTTGCGCGGCACGTTCGGGACCATCCGCCTGCGGAACGCGCTCGCCGGCGGCCGCGAGGGACCGTACACGGTCCACCTGCCGGATGGCGAGGAGATGTTCATCTTCGATGCCTCGGAGCGCTATCGCGCCGACGGCGTACCGCTCGTCGTCCTCGCCGGCCGGGAATACGGCTCCGGGTCGTCGCGCGACTGGGCGGCCAAGGGACCGGCGCTCCTCGGGGTCCGCGCTGTGCTCGCCGAGAGCTACGAGCGGATCCATCGCTCGAACCTCGTCGGGATGGGGATCCTGCCGCTCGAGTACCTGCCCGGTGAGTCCGCGGCGGCGCTCGGTCTGAGCGGCCGCGAGGCGTTCACGATCCGGGGCCTCGCCGGCCTCGCGCCGCGGGCGCGTGTTCGCGTCGAAGCGCGCAGCGACGCCGGCGAGGAGCGGGAGTTCGAGGCGATCGCGCGATTGGACGGTCCGATCGACGTGGAGTACCTGCGCCAGGGCGGGATCCTCCCCGCCGTCCTTCGAAGGCTCGCCGCGGAGAGCTCGGGCCGGCCGTCGTCGGCCGAGCCGGCGACGACCGTCCGGCGCCGGTGCCTCAGGCCCGCGGGGGCTGCGCCAGCCCGATCCGCCCGGGACGGGCGGCCAACAGCCGATCGAGCGGCGTGCGCGGGCCGGCATAGGCCCGCAGGCGCCGGGCGACGGCCCGCTCGCGTCCACGGATCGCGAGGAGGCTGGTGAAGAGGGACCACCAGCGGAACATCTGAGACACCGTCCTTCGTTCGTCGTCGCGGCTGACTGCGACACCCACAAGACGCCGGAACCGGGCGATCCGTTGCATGAGGGCGCGCAGTGACGCCGGAGATCGGGACGGGTGGTGGGCGATACTGGGTTCGAACCAGTGACCTCACGGATGTGAACCGTGCGCTCTGACCGGCTGAGCTAATCGCCCGGGAGCGAGATGATACCGCGGCCTGCCGGCGCCGACCATCGACGCGCGGTCGGGCGGCCGTGCCCGAGGGCGCCCGGACGCCGGGTCAGACGAGGACCCGGAGGAAGAACGACAGGATCAGCATCACGACGAGCGGGGTGAAGTCGAACATCCCCGTCTGTGGCATGACGCGGCGCACCGGCGCGAGGATCGGCTCGGTCATCTGGATGAGGAAGGCGGCGACCGGCGTCCGTCCCTGCGGGTCGATCCAGGACACGAGCACGCGCCCGAGGATCAGCAGCCACAGCGCCATGATGAAGAAGCGCACGAAGGTGACGAGGAAGGCAGCCGGCATGGCGCGAGTCTACCAGCGCGAGGGTGACGTTCCGGCGTGTCGCGTGCGAACAGCATGCCCGGTCACGTCGGACGCTCGCCGAACAGGGCGCGCCCGACGCGGACGATCGTGGCCCCCTCCTCGACCGCGACCGGGTAGTCGTCGGTCATCCCCATCGACAGCTCGGGGCCGAGCGCGGGATGGGCCGCGCACAGGCGGGCGGACAGGGCGCGGAGCGCGCGGAACGTCGGCCGCGCGTCCTCCGGGTCCTCGGGCAGGCGGCCGATCGTCATCAGCCCGTCGACGCGCAGGTGTGCGAGGGCGAGGAGCGCGGGCAGCGCCGCCTCGAGCGCCTGCGGCGTGAAGCCGGCCTTGCCCGGATCCGCGTCCACGTTCACCTGGAGCAGCACCGGGATCGGGTCCGCGCGGAGCTCGCCCGCGATCCGGTCGAGGCGCTCCGCGAGCGTGAGCGAGTCGACCGTCTGGATCCGGGCGAAGGTCTCGACCGCCCGGCGCGCCTTGTTCGACTGGAGCGGTCCGACGAGGTCCCACGTCGCGCCGGGCACCGCGGGCGCCTTCGCGACGGCCTCCTGGACGCGGTTCTCCGCGAGGCGGTCGAGGCCGGCGGCGACAGCCGCGCGGAGGCGCTCGGGCGGTACCGTCTTGCTGACGGCGACCAACGCCACCGACGCCGGATCGCGCCCGACGCGGCCAGTCGCGTCGGCGATCGCCGCGAGCACGCGGCGACGGCGTTCCGCGAGGAGCTCGGCGTCGGACTCGGCCGGCATCCCGCCCCGCGTCAGGCGGGGATCACTTCCGGCGGAGGAAGCTCGGGATCTCGAGGTCGTCCGCGTCGAAGGCGGCGCGCTTCACGGGTACCGGCTCGCCGACCGACCGCGTGCCGCTCGCCGCGGCCGCGTCGTCGCGCTTCGCCGGCCCGTCGGGCACGCCCGCGTCCCCGAGCTGTGTTCGCTCGCGCTCGATCTCCGCGAGGAAGTCGCGCGGCGCCCGCGTCGTCGCGTCGCTCGTCTCGCCGGCCGCGGCCCGGACCGGTTCCCGCTTCCGCGTCCCGTCGAAGCCGGTCGCGATGACCGTGATCGCGACCTCGTCGCCGAGGCGCTCGTTGAAGCTCGTCCCGAAGATGATGTTCGCCTCCGGGTCCGCGGCGGCGCGGATCTCCTCGGCCGCCTCGGTGACCTCGTACAGGCTGAGCGAACTCGAGCCGGTGACGTTGAACAGGATCCCCTGGGCGCCGGCGATGTTGACCTCGAGGAGCGGGCTCGCGATCGCCTGGCGAGCCGCCTCGACCGCCCGGTTCTCGCCGCTGCCGCGGCCGATGCCCATCAGGGCCGACCCGGCGTCCTTCATGATCGTGCGGACGTCGGCGAAGTCGAGGTTGATGAGCCCGGGCATCGTGATGATGTCGCTGATGCCCTGGACGCCCTGGCGCAGGACGTCGTCGACGACCCGGAACGCGTCGAGGATCGAGGTGTTCTTCTGGACGACGTCGCGAAGGCGGTCGTTCGGGATCGTGATGAGGGTGTCGACCTTCGTCCGGAGCTCCTCGGCGGCCCTCTCGGCCGTGAGCCGGCGCTTCGCGCCCTCGAACGCGAACGGCTTGGTGACGACGCCGATCGTCAATGCCCCGGCTTCCTTCGCGAGTTCCGCGACGATCGGCGCGGCGCCCGACCCGGTGCCGCCGCCCAGCCCGGAGGTGATGAAGACCATGTCCGAGCCCTCCAGGGCCGACACGATCTTGTCCGAGTCCTCCTCGGCCGCGCGGGCGCCGATCGAGGCGTCGCCCCCGGCGCCGAGGCCGCGCGTGATCTTGTCGCCGATCCGGATCTTGTGGGGTGCGTCCGACTGGAGGAGCGCCTGCGCGTCGGTGTTGCAGGCGATGAACTCCACGCCCATCATCTCGGCCCGGATCATCCGGTTGACGGCGTTGCTCCCGCCGCCGCCAACGCCGATGACCCGGATCAGCGCGAAGTTCTCGGAATCGGATCGCAGGCCCATCGAAGCTCCTCCGCTGGCCCATGGCGGGCCGATGGTTCGGTCGTCTGACCCCACCCCACGGATGCTTCCCGGGCACTGGATTGGTGGGGGCGCCGGGGTTTCGGCGAGTCTACCACCGGGGACCCCCGACGGCGTGCCGAAGTCGCCCGGCGGACGTCGTCGCGCGCGCCCCGGTGGTGCGTCGGCGCACCACGCGGGCGGCCGCCCGAAGGCGATGCCCGATGGTTACGGGAAGATGCTCCGGAGGGCGTCGCGGATCCGGCCCAGGCCGCCCATCGCCGGCGCCGATTCGTAGCGGAGCGGGTCGGATGCGCCGAGGCTGGCGGCACCCCACTGGAGGAGCCCGATCGCCGTCGCGTAGGTCGGGTTGAGGAGCGTCTCGACGAGGCCGCTGACGCCGCTCGGACCGGCGACGCGGACGGGCATCTCGAGGACCTCGCGGCCGAGCTCTGCGGCGCCGGCCAGCTGCGACCCGCCGCCGGTCAGGATGATCCCCGCCGGCAGCATCCCGGCACTGGCCGCCCGGAGCTGCGCCCCGAGCAGCTCGAACGTCTCGCGCATCCGCGCCTCGATGATCGAGGCGACCTCCATCCGGCTGATCGTCCGGCCGGCGTCCTCGCCGAGGACGGACACGGCGATCTCCTCGTCGTCGCCGACCGCCGCCAGGTCGCACGTCCCGTGCCGGATCTTCAGCTCCTCGGCGACGTTCAGGCTCGTCTTGAGGCCGATCGCGAGGTCGTTCGTGACGTTCGTGCCGCCGACCGGGATGACGCCCGTGAAGAACGGCGACCCCTCGGCGAACATCGCGAGGTCGATCGTGCCCGCGCCGATGTCGGCGACGGCGACACCGAGGTCCTTCTCGGTCTCGTTGAGGACCGCCTCGGCCGAGGCGAGCGAGGAGGCGACGAGCTCGTCGATCTTCACGCCGGCCGCGGCGACGCATTTCGAGAGGTTCTGGATCGCGGTCGCCGACGCGGTGACGATGTGCGTCTCAACCTCGAGCCGGAGGGCGCTCATCCCGAGCGGGTCCTTGACCCCCTCCTGCCCGTCGACGATGAAGCCGCGCCGCTCGACGTGGAGGACGTCGCGGTTCGACGGGATCGACACGGCGCGCGCGACCTCGATCGCCCGGTTCACGTCCTCGCGGCCGACCTCGCGATGGTGGGCGGTGACCGCCACCTGGCCCTTCGAGTTCATGCTCTCGACGTGCTGGCCGCCGACACCGACGAACGCGCGGTCGATCTTCCAGCCCGACAGGCGCTCGGC
>JBFKVO010000111.1:0-4899 GCA_041639095.1 Candidatus Limnocylindrales bacterium
CCTGGGCCTCGGGCTCCTCGCGCGGGGCGACATCCTGAACCTCGCCCGCATCCAGCTTCGCTGGGTCGGCCTGATCTTCGTCGCCGTCGTCGTCCGGTTCGGAGCGGAGGTGGCGATCGGCGCCGGGGTCGAGCTCGTCATGGCCCTTCGGCTTCCGCTGTACGTCGGGGCGTACGTCCTGCTCCTCGTCGGGCTCTGGGCGAACCGGGCGCATCCGGGCCTGAGCCTCGCCTTCGTCGGGATCCTCGCGAACACGATCGCGATCAGCGCGAACGGCGGCTACATGCCGATCTGGCAGCCGAGCCTCATCGCGGCCGGGTTCCAGCCGGCGGACATCTCCCCGGACGGGTTCCACGTTCTGATCACCTCGACGGAGCTCGGCGTCGCGTTCCTGACGCAGGCGGTCCTCTTCGGCGACCTGATCCCGCTGCCACTGCCGTTCGTCGCGAACGTCATCTCGCTCGGCGACCTGTTCCTGACCGCAGGGCTGGCGTTCTTCCTGTTCGCGACGCTCGTCCGGCCGCCGGCGACGCTGTTCGAGGAGGAAGCCGAGGCGATCCGCCGTCGCGTCGAGGGCGTCGCGACGGCACGGGCGACCGGACTCAGGCCGGAGACCGGCCTCGCGGCGGGACTCGTCGAGGCCGCCGGTCTCCGACGCCCGCTCGTCCTCGGCAGCGCGGGAGCGGGCCTCGCGGCTCCCGCGCCGCTCGCCCCGGGAGCCGGGGTCGCGGTCCCGACGGTCCCGTCGATCGTCGAGCGCGCACGCCGCCATCCGTACGTCCGGCTCTCGCTCAACCCGTCGTTCTCGGCACTCTGGGCCGGCCAGCTCATCAGCCTCTTCGGCGACCGGATCCACCAGATCGCCCTCGCGTTCCTCGTCCTCGGCGTCACGAACTCGGCGATCGCGCTCGGGGCCGTGTTCGTCGCGGCGACCCTTCCGAACCTCCTGTTCGGTCCGATCGCCGGCGCTCTCGTCGATCGCTGGGACGAGCGCGAGGTGCTCATCGTGAGCGACCTCCTCCGGGCGTCGGTGGTGCTGTTCATCCCGATCGCGGCCGTCATCGACATCGTGCTCGTGTATCCGCTCGTCTTCCTCATGACGACGATCTCGATCTTCTTCCGACCCGCACGCGTCACGATCCTGCCGCGGATCGTCGACCGCGACGACCTCATCGTCGCGAACTCCGCGATGTGGGTGGGTGAATCGTTCGCGGACATCGGCGGGTACGCGCTCGCCGGCCTGTTCGTCGCATTCCTCGGGGCGTCGCTGCCGCTGGCGTTCTGGTTCGACGCCGCCTCGTACATCGCGTCGGCGATCCTCATCGCGGCGATCGTCGTCAGGCCCCGGCCTCGTCCCGCGGACGGGGAGGTGACCCAGGTCCCGAGCATCGTTCGCGAGCTCAAGGAGGGCTGGCGATTCCTGCGGCACGAGACCGTGCTCCTCGCGAACACGCTCCAGGGCGTCGCGGGACAGGCGATGATCGGCGTCCTGCTTGCGCTCATGCCGCTCTACGCGCGGGATGCGATCCGTGAGACCGAGCTCGCGCCCGAGACCGTGCTCGCGTTCCTCGAGAGCGGGATCGGGCTGGGCAACCTCGTCGGCGGCTTTGTCGTGGGCCTCGTCGGATCCCGGATCCGGCTCGGCCGCATGGTCATCCTCGGCTACGCGCTCACCGGGATCCTCGTCGCGTTCCTCGGGATCACCGGCAACCTGGCCCTCGCGCTCGGCCTGATCTTCGGCGTGGGGGCCGGCAACCTGGTCTTCGTCATCCCGAGCCAGACGCTGTTCCAGCAGCGTGCGCCCGCCGAGTTGATGGGACGCGTCGTCGGCTTCCGCTTCGCGCTCGTGTTCGGCGGGATGACGATCGCGGCGGCCGTGGGCGGCGTCCTCGGTGAGCTCCTCGGGCCGGGGCCGGTGATCGCCCTCTTCGGCGCGATCACCGTCGCGGCCGGGCTGGCCGGGCTGCTGTCGCCGACCGTCCGGAACGCCTGACACGGCGCTGCCGAGCCCGGGATCGCCGCTCGTCCGTCGGGCTGCCGGCCGGGGCGAGAGGCGTTTCGGTACACTGGCGCGCGTGTCCGGCCCGTGCGCGCCGGCCGATGATGGATGCGGAGACCGATGACCGAGCGACCCGGCCCCCTTGACGACGCGCCCGAGGCGACCACCGACGCCGACGGACCTGCGCTCGAGGATCCCGAGTCGGACGCCGAGGACGCCGAGGGAGCGGTCGCGTCGGAGGACGAGGCCGAGGCGCCCGAGGCCGGCGCAGACGACGACGACGCCGCGGCGGCAGAGGACCTCGAGACCGAGGACGCGGAGCGGGACGCCGAGGACGGGGAGGACGCCGAGGCCGACGAGAGGGACACGGCCGAAGAGGACGAGGAACCGGAGGGCGGCGAGGCATCGGCGGCGGCCGCTCAACGAGAGCGGATGACGCCCTCCGAGCGCCGCGCGGCACGGCGTGCCGCGGAGGAAGCGGCGCGGGCCGCCGCCGCGCCCGCGATCGACCCGTCCGTCCGGATCCGCGACCGCGTCTCCGCGGCGTTCGTCGTCCTTGCCGTCGGCGTCTTCGCCCTGATCATCGCCTACGGCCTCCTCCTCGGGCGGGGCGGACTGCTGACGCCGCTCTCCACGCCGACCCCCGTGCCGACGGCCGCACCCTCGCCGACCGCGGCGCCGACGCCCACCCTCTCGCCCGAGACGAGCTAGATCCGGTCTGGTCCGAGGGTCAGCCGGACGCGGGCCCCGGCCAGCGTTCATCCGACACTGCCGGACGGGCTCGAGGCAGGCGTATCCTCCACCCATGGGCGGCGACCCGTCCGATCCGATGGCCGCTCCGCGCGCGGCGATGGTGGCGCGACAACTTCGCTCCCGCGGCATCGCGGACGAGCGCGTCCTCGACGTGATGGCGTCGGTCCCGCGCGAGGAGTTCATCCCGACAGGCGATCGGTCACATGCCTACGACGATGCCGCGCTGCCGGTGGGGTCCGGCCAGACGATCAGCCAGCCGTACATGGTCGCGCGGATGACCGAGCTCCTCGGCGTCGTCCAGGGCGATCGTGTCCTCGACATCGGGACGGGGACCGGGTACCAGGCCGCGGTCCTCGCCTCGCTCGGCGCGACCGTGGTGACGATCGAACGGCGGCCGGAGCTCGCGAAGAGCGCCCGCGAGCGCCTGGGGCGGCTCGGGTATGGCGAGTCGATCTCGGTCCGGATCGGGGACGGCAGCATCGGTGCGCCCGATGGGGCACCCTGGGACGGGATCGTCGTCGGCGCAGCCGCGCCCCACGTCCCGGACACCCTCCGCGAGCAGCTCGCGATCGGCGCCCGCCTCGTCATCCCGATCGGGCCACGTGACCGCCAGGAGCTCATCTGCGTCGAGCGCCAGGGACCGAACGACTGGGTGGAGCGGTCGGACGGCGCGTGCGTGTTCGTCCCGCTCGTGGGGGCGGGAGGCTTCCGCGAAGGCGCGCGTCGCGACGACGGCGCTCGTTTCGACTTCTGAGCCCGGGCGCCCCGCGTCCGCCGGTATACTCGGCCGGCCATGACCCATGTCTTCGTCGCCCCCCACCCCGACGACGTCGCGCTCTCGTGCGGCGGCCTCATCGCGAACCTGCGGGAGCTCGGCCAGAACGTCGCGATCCTGACCGTCTTCTCCGGCAACGGCGCCGACGACGGGATGACGCCCTACCAGCGCGAGGCGCTCGGGTTCGGGTCGAAGGCGCTGTGGCCGGTGACCGAGGCGTTCAACCGCTCGAGCATCCGGGCCGACGTGCCGCTCGACGACGGGGCCGCGCCGTGGGCTGCCACCGAGGACCGCCTCGAGGCGACGCAGGAGGACGCGGACGCCGCGGCCAAGCGCTTCTGGCAGCGCTCGTCGTGGTACCGGCGCGCCAGCGTCCGCAACGAGCCGCTGGCCGACCAGCCGCTCATCGACGACGCGCCGACGCAGGGCGCCGTCCTCACCGACGAGATCGTCGTGGCCGCGGCGGCCGGCGACATCTCCGCCCGCCGGCGCGTCGAGGACGAGCGCTACGCGTACTTCGCCGAGGCGTCGATCGTGTTCCTCGACCTGCCCGACGCCGTGTTCCGGGGCTACGACGGCGACGAGGCGCTCCTCGGCGAGCCGCGTCCCGACGACGCGGCGCCGTACGAGACCCTCCGCCGCGAGATCGCCCGCCTCGAGCCACAGCGTGTCTACTTCCCGCTCGGGGTCGGCGGGCACGTCGACCATCGTCTCTGCCACCGTGTCGGCCTCGAGCTCCTCCGCAGCTCGCGGGCGTGGATCATGCCCGGACCGGAATACGCCGGGATCGTCGCGTTCTACGAGGAGTTCCCGTACGCGTGGTGGAGCGACTTCGGCGGCCTCGACGACCTCCCCGCGGACGCGCTCGCCGATCTCCCGTCGGATGTCCTCGTCGCCCCCGAGTACGCGGACATCGGCGACCAGGTCGAACGCAAGATCACCGGGATCGGGCTGTACGAAAGCCAGATCGACCGACTGTTCGCCGGGCGCCTTGCGATGGCCGACGCGGTCCGCCGGTTCGCCCTGAAGGTCGGTGCGCTCGGCGGGATCGGGATGGCCGAGCGCTACTGGGTCACGCGGCGGGCCTGACGCCGTCGCCCGCACAGTCATGACGCCGGATCCGGCAGCCGGGGCGAGCTGGACCGGGCGGCAGTGGCTCGTCCTCGTCGCCGGGATCGCGGCCGGCGCGCTCGTCCGGGCGGCCCTCCTCCCGCTGCCGGGTCTCGCCGGCGATATCGACGAGTTCGCGTCGTGGGTCCACGCGCTCGCGATCGAGCCGTTCGGGAGCGCGTACGACCGACCCCTCACGTTCCCGCCGGTCATGGTCTACCTGTGGGGCGTCCTCGCGGCGCTCGTGCCCGACTTCGCGACC
>JBFKVO010000112.1:0-4883 GCA_041639095.1 Candidatus Limnocylindrales bacterium
ACGATGACGCCGCGAGTCGCTGTCTATACCGCTGCCGGGGTCGCCACGGGGACGATCGCGCCCGCCGCGACCCTCCACGACCGCCTCGAACGCGGCGGCTCGGTCGAGCTCGGCGACGCTGCCTGGCTGCCCCTCCACGGGCTGCCGGCCCATGCTGGCAGCGGGTCGTCGATCGCTATCGACGACGTCCTCCTCGCGACGGATCCGGGCGACTCGGGCGAGCCCGTCCACGCCATGTGGCATCCCGTGCTCATCGACGCCGGCCCGTACGTCGTCCATGGCGAGCTGCCCACGATGCCCGGCTTCGACCCGGGCCGCGCCCTCACCCGCCCGTCGGGCTCGTTCCTCCGCCTGCGGGACGTCCGGATCGAGCTCCGCGGCCGGCCCGACGCGGGCGGCCGGGAGCACCCGTCGCTCTACGTGAACCGCTACGCGGTGGATCGCGTGCGCGCCGGGCTGATGCTCGGCTTCTTCTTCCCGGGCTCCATCATCGAGGAGGCCGACGACGTCGAGCCGGTCGATCACCTGACCGTCGAGCACGTCCCGGTGGATCCCGCCGTCGTCTGACGGCCCTCGCCGCATCCCGTTCCGGGCGGTCCCTCAGCGACGTCGACGCGCGCCGGAATGGACCGGTTTCCGGTGCGGATGATGGCCAGCCGCGCCGTCAAGCCCACGGCCGCGCCCGAGGGGCCGCGGTTGGGCGCTCCGGTCGGGCTCGAAACCCTCCTCGACCGTCCACGGGATCGCCCGTCGCAGGAGCCGCTGGATCGCCCGCAGGAGGTCGGCCTCGTCGATGCAGACGAGGCTGATCGCGTCGCCCGTCGCCCCGGCCCGTCCGGTCCGCCCGATCCTGTGGATGTAGTCCTGGGCCTGCCACGGGAGCTCGAAGTTGACGACGTGAGGAAGGTCCTCGATGTCGAGGCCGCGTGCCGCGACATCGGTCGCGACGAGCACCCGCACGTCGCCGCGCTTGAACTCCTCGAGGGCCCTGATGCGTTCCTGCTGCGTGCGGTCGGAGTGGATCGCGACCGCATTGAGCCCCTTGCGGTCGAGGATCGACGCGAGCCGTGACGCCGCCAGCTTCGTCCGCGTGAAGACGAGGACCTGGCGCAGGTCGTGCTTGCGGACGAGGTGCGCGAGGAGCTCCTCCTTGCGGTCGCGGTCGACCGGATAGACCACCTGGCGGACCGCCTCCGCGGCGGTGTTGCGGGGTGCCACCTCGACCGTGACCGGGTCGCGCAGGATCGTCGCCGAGAGCCGGCGGATCTCGTCCGAGAAGGTCGCCGAGAACATCAGGTTCTGGCGGCGCGCCGGGAGGAGCTCGAGGATCCGGCGGATGTCCGGAAGGAAGCCCATGTCGAGCATCCGGTCGGCCTCGTCGAGGACGAGGATCTCGACCTGGCCGAGGTTCACCGTCCGCTGCCCGACGTGGTCGAGCAGCCGGCCCGGGGTCGCGACGAGGATCTCGACCCCGCCGAGGAGCTCCTTCGTCTGGGGCTCGGTCGGGACCCCGCCGAACACGACGGTCGCCTTCAGGGGCACCGTCCGGCCGTACGTCGTGACGCTGTCGGAGACCTGCATCGCGAGCTCGCGCGTCGGCACGAGCACGAGCGCCCGGACGGGGTGGCGGGCGGGCGAGAACGACGTGTTCGCGTGGACGCGGAGCCGGTCGAGGATCGGCAGGACGAAGGCCGCGGTCTTGCCCGTCCCCGTCTGCGCCGCGGCGAGGACGTCGCGACCGGCGAGGACCTCGGGGATGGCCGCCGCCTGGACGGGCGTCGGCTCGTCGTAGCCCTCCTCGGCCACGGTGCGGAGGAGGTCGGCGCTCAGGCCGAGGGTGTCGAAGGTCACGCGGTGTGTGCTCCTGGGCGATCGGCCGGCCGGGCGGCCGGGTGCGCGCCCGGTCCGACGCGATCCCGGAGTCCCGGGCTCGGACGGCGGGCTGCGGCGCCGCCGCGCAGCATAGCCGATGGCGGGGATCACGGCCCGCGCCGTTCGCTAGGATCGGTCGATGACGGATCGTGGCACACCGGCCCTCGCCGCCCTCCGACGAGCGGGCGTCGACCATACCGTCCGCCCCTACGAGGCACCGGAGCGGTATGGACGCGATCGCGCCGAGCGCCCGGACTACGGGGCGGAGGCGGCGGCCGCTCTCGGCGTCGAGCCGGGTCGCGTGCTCAAGACGCTGGTCGTGGCGATCGATGGCGGGGCGCTCGTCGTGGCGGTCCTGCCGGTCGATCGCGAGCTCGACCTCAAGGCGATCGCGGCCGCGGTCGGAGGCAGGCGCGCCGAGCTGGCGGACGCGCGCGCAGCTGAGCGGGCGACCGGATCCGTCGTCGGCGGGATCAGCCCCATCGGACAGCGCCGCCGTCTGCGCACGGTCGTCGACGCGGCCGCCGTCGACCAGGACACCGTGCTCGTTTCGGGCGGCCGGCGCGGGCTCCAGGTGGAACTCCGGCCGCGCGACCTGGTGACCCTGGTCGGGGCGAGCGTCCAGGAGATCGCACGACCCGTCCGATAAACGAAGTTTCGAAAAGTGAAGATCGGTATTGACAAAGTGCAAGGCGATGTGCGATAACATCGGCAACAGCAGCCATTCGACGAGGACTCCATCCCGTGCCGCACGACGTCATCGCCACCTGTCCGGTCTGCACGAACGAGCTCGCGGTCACCCGCCTCCATTGCGCCACGTGCGGGACGACCCTCGAGGGTGAGTTCAGCGTCGGCCGCTTCGGTCGCCTGACGAAGGAGCAGCTCGCGCTGCTCGAGAGCTTCCTCCGCTCGCGCGGGAACCTGCGCGAGATGGAGCGCGAGCTCGGCATCTCCTATCCCACCGTCCGGTCCCGGGTCGAGGCGCTCGTCCGCGCGCTCGGGTTCGGACCGCGCGACGGGACCGACGAGGCACCGGGCGACGAGGAGGACGACGACCGACCGGCCCTCGACCGCCAGGAGATCCTCGAGCGCCTCGCGCGCCACGAGATGAGCGCCGAGGACGCCGCCGCGGCGATCCGTGCGCTCGGGAGGATCCGCTCATGACCACGACCTCGCTCGGCAGCGTCGTCGAGCACCCGATCGGCACGGGCGGGCGGTTCGCCGCCCGGCTCCACGTCGGTGGCATCGCGATCCGCGCCGTCGACGGCGAGGTCGCCCGGGTCCGCAGCGTGTCGGGCCGCGACCTTGGCGAGCGGTTCCGCGTACGGACTGCCGCGGGCGAGCTCGAGATCGAGCACGTCGGCGGCCGCTCGATCGGCTTCGTCCTCGCGATCGGCCCTCGCCGCCGGGGCGAGGATGACCTGGAGGTCGAGCTGCCGCGCGGAGCAGCGGTCTCCGTCGAGACGGCCAGCGGCGACGTCGCGGTCGAGGGCATCCACGGGCCCGGCCGCTACCGGACGGCGTCCGGCGACCTCGAGCTGCGCGGTGTCCGTGGCGTCCTCGACATCAGTGCCGTGAGCGGCGACGTCCGGATCGACGCGGACGCGGAGGTCGGGCTCCAGCTGCGCACCGTGTCCGGCGACGCTCGCGTGCGGGCGCCCAGGATCGGCCGCCTCGCCGCGAACAGCGTGAGCGGGTCGCTCCGCATCGACGGGGATCTCGCAGGCGCGGGGCCGTTCGCCGTCGAGACGCTCAGCGGCGACGCGGTGGTCGTCGCCCATCGGGGGCTGCGCGTGGATGCGCGGACGATCACCGGCGAGATCCGCAGCGACGTCGATCATCGCGTGCAGGAGGGCGGCGGCAGGCGGGCGCTCGTCGTCGGCGACGGCGCGGCCGTGCTCGCCTTCAAGTCCGTGTCGGGCGGGCTGCGGATCGCGGCCCCGCGCGCGGCGGCACGACCGGGACCGGCTGATGCGACGGCCGAGCGAGCGGACGGGGATGCGGATGACGCCACGGCAGGCGGCGCCGCCACGTCCGGTGACGAGGAGGACGACGGCCGGCTCGAGGTGCTCCGTGCCCTCGAGCGCGGCGAGCTGACGGTCGCCGAGGCGACGAACCGCCTGGCGACGATCGACGAGGAGGACGCGCGATGACGACCGAGGCGCTGGAGCGTGTGCTCCGGCTCGTTGCCGAGGGCCGGCTCACGGCCGAGGAGGCCGCACCGATCCTCGACGCGCTCGAGACGGCGGCGCCGGTCGCCGGCGACACCATCGCGTTGGCCCCCCGTCGCGACGGGACGACCGGCGGCGAGCGGCGGGCGGCGAAGACCGCGCGGATCGAGGTCTTCGAGCGCGGGAAGCGCGTCGTCAACCTGCGGATCCCGGTGAGCCTCGGGCGGTTCGCGCTCTCGCGCGTGCCGGGGCTGTCGCCGGCGCACATCGAGGAGGTCGAGGAGGCGATCGCCGGCGGTCAGACCGGCCCGATCCTCGACGTCGAGGACGAGGACGGCGACGGCGTTCGCATCCTCGTCGAGTAGAGAGGGAAGCGTGATGGATCTTCGCATCGTCGCGGTCCGGGATCGGATCGCGGACCTCCAGCGAACCGGAGCGGAACTCCGGATGGAGCGGGTCGTCGCCGCGCGTGCGGTCACCCGCCCTCCCCGGCCGCTCGGCCGGCTCGGGGCCTGGCTCATCGGGATCGGGACCGCCCTCGGTGGCGGCGCGCTCGAGGCGTCGCGGCCGGCGATCCGCTGACCGCACGCCGTACACGACCAGACCCGCGCTCGTTACCGGGCGCGGGTCGTCGTTCTCATTCGTACGCGGTGACCCGGAAGGGCGGTCGGCTCGACCGTCGCCTATCCCGGATCACCCGGGACTGCCCGCCCGCGTGTCGGTGCTGATGTTGCCCGCGCGGGGCGCGGTCGCGAGGTTGCTCGAGCCACGGGTGGCGTCCGCGGTCTGCGGCAGAGACGAGGTCTCGTCGAGGCCTCGTGCTCTCCGGCCGGTCTGGTA
>JBFKVO010000113.1:0-4837 GCA_041639095.1 Candidatus Limnocylindrales bacterium
CCGCGACGAGGAGGACCCCGTGCCGCCGGCAGACGTCCGCGATCGCGGGCCAGTACCCGTCCGGCGGGACCACGGCGCCGAGGGCCGCGCCCACGATCGGCTCGGCGACGAACGCGGCCACCGTCCCCGGGTCCGCCGACTCGATCGCGCGCTCCAGCTCCCCGGCGAGTTCGTCCGCGCTCCCGAGGGCCTGGCTGCCCGGCAGGCCGGCACGATACGGGTACGCCGCGCTCACGTGCCGGAAGCGCCCGAGCCAGCCCTCGTACGGGCGGCGCAGCGGGCGACGGCCCGACAGGTCGAGGGCGCCGAGCGTGTTCCCGTGGTAGCTGCCCCAGCGCGCGATGACGATCCAGCGCTCCGACTCGCCGCGCGCGAGGTGGTATGCACGGGCCAGCTTGAGCGCGGTCTCGATCGCCTCGGAGCCGCCGCTCACCGGGTAGATCGCAGGGTCGGCGACCGGCAGGAGCGGGCCGACCTCCGTCGCATACGCCTCGAGCGGCTCGGTCGTGAACGCGCTCCCGTGCGCGTACGCGAGCCGGCCCGCCTGCGCGGCCATCGCCTTGGCGACCGACGCCCGGCCGTGTCCGACGTTGACGACGATCGCCCCGCCGGCGGCATCCAGGTAGCTCGTCCCGTCCGCGGCGACGATGGTCGAGCCGGACGCGGAGACCGCCACGGGCGGCGACGGATCTGCGGCACGCCGGAAGACGCGGCCGCCCGCGGCGCGCGAATCGCTCGTCACGCCGCGGATTGTAGGGAGCGGCCCGGCCGGCGACCGGCCGGGCCCCCGGTACGGACGCTCAGTCGGCGGCGGGGACGACGAGCACCGGGCCCGTGGCCCGGCTCACGACCGCCGTCGAGACCGACCCGAGCAGCGCCGAGGCGACCCGGCCGCGGCCGCGGTTGCCCATGACGATGTGCGTCCCCGGCTGCCCGGCGGCGACCGCGAGGATCGACTCGGCCGGGCGGCCGGCGAGCTGGTCGAGCTCCGGCTCGGGACCGCCCGCCTCGCGGATCGCGGCCGCGGCGGCCGCGAGCGCAGCCTCGGCCTCGCGGAGCTCCGAGCGGAGCGCGGCCGAGTAGCCGGGTTCCCCGAGGTTCGTCGATGGCTGGTCGAAGACGGTCAGCGCGCGGATCGGGATCGACATGCTCGTCGCGAGTCGGGCAGCGACACGGGCGGCCCCGAGGGCCACGTCACTGCCGTCGACGGCGAGCAGGATGCGCTCGAACATGGACACTACCCTCCAGCTCGTCAGACCCGGCCCTTCGGCACCGTGTGGAAGTATGTCTTGTTGAAGACCACCTTCCCAAGATGCCAGAGCTGGTTCGGCTTCGGGGGCTTCGGCGGATTCTCGTAATCGAACTGGAGGAGCGTCCCCTTCCCGTCGCCGATCTCGAAGAAGCACATCACCTTGCCCTCGTACGAGGCGTGCTTCCCGGACGGCGCGCGGCCCTCGACCGCCGCCACGATCCCCTCGGCGACGACCGGCGCCTCGAAGTGGGCCGTCGAGCCCGCCTTCGAGAGCGGCAGGTCCGTCGCGTCGCCGAGCGCGTAGACGTTCGGGCGATCGCCCACCCGCAGGGTGTGGCGGTCGGTCGGCAGCCAGCCTCCGGGTGCGGGCGCGAGCCCGGAGTCCATGAGGAACTGCTGGCCCTTGTGGGGTGGCACGAGGATCAGCAGGTCGTACGGGAGCTCCTCGCCCTCGAGGCTCTCGATGACCTTGCGCTCGGGATCGATGGTCTCGACGTTGAAGAACGTGTGCAGCTCGATCCCCTTCTCCGCGAGGATCGGCGTCGCCATCTCGGACACGGATTCGATCGTGAACGCGCGCCCGATCGGCGAGCAGTAGTGGAGCTCGCTCCTGTCGCGGAGGCCGCGCTCGCGCAGTTCCGACTCGATGAGGAACGCGACCTCGAGCGGCGCCGGCGGGCACTTGTACGGCATCGATGCGATCCCGACGACGACCTTGCCGCCCTCGAAGGCATCGAGCGCAGCGCGCAGCCGGGCCGCCGCCTCGGCGGAGTAGAAGTGGTGCGCCTCCTGCTCGAAGTGCTCGATGGCCTCGGGCAGGATCCGTGAGCCGGTCGCGAGGACGAGATGGTCGTACGGAAGGACGGTCCCATCGACGAGGCCGACCGTCTGCGCCGTCTCGTCGACCCGGTCGACGAGCCCGGTCACGAGCGACACCCGCCTGTCGAGCAGGGTCCGCTCACGCTTCTGGAGCCGCTCGGGGCGCTCGCCGCCCATCGCGATGTACATGAAGCCGGGCTGGTAGACGTGGGCGCCGGTCGCGTCGACGACCGTGATCGTGGCCTCGCCTGCGTCGAGGCGACGACGCAGGCGCTTCGCGAGGAGGTTGGCGGTCAGCGTCCCCCCGACGCCGCCGCCCAGGATGAGGATACGGTCGACCATCGCGCTACCGGACCTTCTCGACGACGATCTCGTCGAAGCCGTCGCGCGTCTCGACGCCGATGAGCCGGTGGCCGGCCTTCTCGACCCACTTCGGGATGTCGACCCGCGAGCCGCTGTCGGTGGAGCGCACGGCGAGCACGTCGCCGACCTGGCCCTCGCGGATCGCTCGGATCAGCTCCATGAGCGGGCCGGGGCAGAAGCTGCCGCGGGCGTCGATCGTCCGGGTGATCGCCGGGGTGGCCAGGGTCTCGGTCATCTCGATCCTTCGTCTTTCGTTCGTCGGTTCACGTGGTCAGATGAAGAGGGAGGCGTCGGCCTCGGTCATGAGCTCGATCGCGGTGGCGGAGCCGGCCGGCTCGCCCATGCCGTCGATGAGGTCCTCGCGCTTGAGGCCGAACATGTCCATCGACATCTGGCACGGGATGAACTCGACGCCGAGCGCCTGGGCCGCGTCGAGCAGCTCGCGCGGGCTCGCGACGTTGTACTTCCTCGACAGGACGCCCATCATCCAGGGCCCCATCCCGAGGAAGTTCATCTTCGAGAGCTTCAGGTGGTCGATGCCGGGGCGCTGCATGAACGACAGCATCCGCTGCATCGAGTTCTCGCCGGTGATCCGGACGCCGTCGCGGACGAACGGGAGCAGGCCCCAGAAGGTCACGAAGACCTTGCAGCCCACGCCGCTCGCGGCCGCGGTCGACGACAGGATGAGCGTCGGCCAGACGCGGTCGAGCTCGCCGCTCCAGTTGACGATGACGAGCTCCTTGGTGCGGACCTCGCCCTCCTGGGCGGCTTCCGGCGCGGTCTCCGGGATCGCGGTCCCGGCGGGACGCTCGAGGGTCGCGGTGGTCATCTCGGCCTCACGTTCGGTGGATGAGGAAGCGGTAGACGCCAGCGTCCACGGACTGGGCGACGAGCTCGTTGCCCGTGGAGCGGCTCCAGGCGGCGAAGTCCTTCACCGACCCGGGGTCGGTGGCGAGGACTTCGATGAGCGCGCCGGACGGCAGGCTCTTCACGGCCTGCGCGGTCTTGACGATCGGCATCGGGCACGACAGGCCCCTCGCGTCGACCGTGACGGTGGCTTCGGAGATCGTCATCGATCTCGTCCTTTCTCGAGGCTGCCGCCTCGCGCTTCAGATGAATACGATCTGGCCGTCGCCTGCGCCGATGTGGAATGCGGTGACGCCCTCGACGCCGTCGACCAGCGGGTCGAGCGCGGTCTCGTCGATGCCGAGGAGGTCCATCGACAGCGAGCACGCCTGGATATCGACCTCGCCGATCTCCTTGGCCTGGCGGAACGTCTCGGCCCAGGACGCCTGGCCGGCGGTGCGCAGCGCGTCGACCGCGGCACGACCGGCCGCACCCGCCTCGGGCGCGAGCCCGTGGTCGGCGTCGATCCGGTCGGCGCGGAACGCGTCGAGCGCCCAGTACTGGAGGAAGACGTGGACCGGCTTCCCGAGCGCCGCCGCGCCGGCGGCGAGCACGGCCGCGGCCTGGAGCTTGTCGTCCGTGCCGGAGAAGAGGACCACGTTCAGGGGCTCGTCCATCGGATCTCCTTCAGGCGAGCGCATCGCGCGCGTCGCCGGATCCGCCGGCGGTGAGCCGCGCCAGGCGCGCCAGGCGGCGCTCCAGGACGCTGCGCATGATCCCGCAGGCGGTGATGACCTCCGGGTCGCTGATCCGGTAGCGGACCTCGCGCCCGTCTCGTTCGGCGTCGACCAGGCCCGCCGCCTTCAGGACGGCGAGGTGCTGGGACACGTTGGGCTGGCTGAGGCCGAGATCGGCGGCAAGCGTGCCGACGTCGCAGGGTCCCTGGTCCAACCGGTGGAGGATCTCGAGGCGGCGTGGACTGGCAAGCGCCTTGAGGGTCTCGGCCTGGAGCTCGATGATCTCGTCCATGGCCCGAGCATGAGACTCATGCGCATCTGCGCATGAGTGCCATCCGGCCCGACCGGACGGGCCGTTCGCGGCCTTCGGATGGGCCGTTCGGCCCGCCTGCGGCCCGCTCGGGACGTCGCGACCGAGGATGGGGCTCGCGCGTGCCCCAACAGCCCCCGTCGCCCGGGTCTCGCCTGATAGCCTTTCGCGGATGAGCGACCTCCCGCTGCTGGCGACGAGCGCCATCTTCATCGCCGCCGGTGCCGTCGTCGTCGGCGCCGGGATCGTACTCGCGAAGGCGGGCGACCAGATCGCCGAACGGACGGGGCTCGGCGGCCTGTTCGTGGGGATGCTCCTGCTCGCCGGGGCCACGTCGCTCCCCGAGGTCGCCACGGACGTCAGCGCGTCGCTGGCCGGAGCGCCCGACATCGCCGTCGGCGACCTGTTCGGCAGCAGCATGGCGAACATGGCGATCCTCGCGATCATCGATCTCCTCCACCGGGGCCGCGTGTGGCCGAGCGTCGGCCTCGGGCACGCACGCCTGGCGAC
>JBFKVO010000114.1:0-4814 GCA_041639095.1 Candidatus Limnocylindrales bacterium
GAGCGGGCCGCGGTCCGGGAGCCCGTGTGACCAGGGCGATCGCCAACGGCCCCCGCCGGCCCGGCTCGCGCGGGCCCACGCATCAGGAGCCGACCCCGTCGCCTGGGCGGGCGCCCGAGGCGGGCGGACCCGATCGCGCCGGGACGGGACGCCCTGTCGTCGCCTACGTCATGTCGCGGTTCCCGAAGCTCACGGAGACGTTCATCCTCACCGAGATGCTCGGCGTCGAGGCGGCGGGCGCCAGGATCGAGCTGTACCCGCTCCTGCGCGAACGCGAGCCGTCGATGCATCCGGAGGCGGCCCCCTGGGTCGCACGCGCCCACTACCTGCCCTTCATCTCGGCGGCGATCGCGCGGAGCCACCTCGCCCTCATCCGCGAGTCTCCGCGTCGCTACCTGTCGACCCTCGCCGCGGTCCTGCGCGGGACGTGGGGCAGCGCGAACTTCTTCCTCGGGGCGATCGGGATCTGGCCGAAGGTCGGGCACATGGCGCGCGCGATGCGTGCGGCAGGCGTCGAGCACGTCCACTGCCACTTCGCGAACCACCCGGCCCTCGCGGGCTATGTCATCTCGCGGCTCGTCGGGATCCCCTACAGCTTCACGGCCCACGGCTCCGACCTGCACGTCGACAAGACGATGCTCGCGGAGAAGGTGCGCGCCGCCTCGTTCGTCGTGGCGGTGTCCGAGTCGAACCGCGCCGTCATCGCCGAGGCCTGCGGCGGGAGCGCGCCGAACCTCGAGGTCATCCGCTGCGGGATCGACACCGCGCTGTTCGCGTCATCGGAGGGCGCCGCGGCGCCCGTCGTGGCCGACGCGCCGGACGACGCGACCGGGGAGCCCGCGATCGCGACCGGCACGTTCCGGATCCTCGCGGTCGGCACCCTCCATGAGGTCAAGGGCCAGGTGCACCTGCTCGAGGCGATCGCCCGGCTGTCGCCGGACGGCCAACCCGTCCGCTGCCGGTTCGTCGGGGAGGGACCGGACCGCGCCACGCTGGAGCGACGCGCCGCGAGCCTCGGGATCGTCGACCGCGTCGCGTTCCTCGGCCGCCGGACGCGCTCCGAGGTCGCGGATCTCATGCGCGACAGCGACGTCCTCGTCGTACCCAGCGTCCCGACGCGCGGCGGGAAGCGGGAGGGCCTGCCGGTCGTCATCCCGGAGGCGATGGGGATCGGACTGCCCGTCGTCGCGAGCCGCCTGTCGGGGATCCCGGAGATCGTCGTCGACGGCGTCACCGGCCTGCTCACCCCGCCGGCGGACGCCGCCGCGATCGCTGCGGCGCTCGAGCGCCTCCGTCGTGACCCGGAGCTGGGCCGGACCCTCGGGCGCGCCGGTCGGTCGCTCGTCGAGCGCGAGTACGACGCCGCCACGAACACCGCTGCCCTCGTCGGCCGGTTCGCCGCCAGCGCCGGTGCCGTGCATCACGGGGCCGGGAGCGACGGGCGATGATCGAGGGGCTGTTCTGGGGCGCGGCGGCACTCGTCGCGTACACCTACGTCGGATTCCCCGCGCTCCTCCTGGTCCGGGCGGCCCTCCGGCCGCGTCCGATCCGCGCCGCGGACATCGAACCGCGGGTGTCGGTCGTCCTCGCCGCCCACGACGAAGCCGAGGCGATCCGCGGCCGCATCGCGAACGTCCTCGCGAGCGACTACCCGGCCGACCGCCTCGACGTGGTCGTGGCCTCGGACGGGTCGACCGACGGGACAGTGACCGCCGCCGAGTCCGCCGATCCGCGCGTCCACGTCCTCGATCTCCCGCGCGTCGGCAAGGCCGCGGCCCTCGACGCGGCCGTCGCACGCACGACGGGCGAGATCGTCGTGTTCACCGACGCGAACACGGCCTTCGACGCGGATGCGATCCGGCGGCTCGTCCGGCCTTTCGCCGATCCGGACGTCGGCGGCGTGGCCGGAGACCAGCGCTACGAGCGACCGGACCGCGCGGACGGCTCGCGCGGCGAGCGCACGTACTGGGACTACGACCGGATCCTCAAGGATGCGGAGAGCCGCGCCGGCAGCGTCGTCGCGGCGACCGGCGCGATCTACGCGCTGCGGCGCGAGCTCGTCGAGCCGGTCCGGCCGGGTGTGACCGACGACTTCTACGTGTCCACCGGCGCCATCGCCGCCGGACGGCGGCTCGTCTTCGCCGAGGACGCGATCGCCCGCGAGCCCGCCGCGCCGACGACCGGCCGGGAGTTCGAACGCAAGGTCCGGATCATGACGAGGGGCCTGCGCGGCGTCGCCGCCCGGCGGGAGCTCCTCGACCCGCGGCGCACGGGCTTCTACGCGATCCAGCTCCTGTCGCACAAGGTCCTGCGCCGTGTCGCGGCGCTGCCACTCCTCGTGATGGCGACGACCGCGCCGCTGCTCGCGGGCCAGGCCGCGTTCTACCGGCTCGCCACGGCCGGGGAAATCGTCCTTGTGGCGATCGGGGCGGCCGGGATCCTCGGCGCCGGTCGAGCGTGGGCCCGGACCCCGCTCGTCGCCCTTCCGGCGTTCTTCCTGCTCGTCAATCTCGCCTCGTTGCGTGCGCTCGCGAACCTCGTGTCCGGCGCACGGATCGAGCGCTGGGAGCCTCGGCGCGACCGGCCCGAGGAGCGCCCGCGATGAGCGCGACCACCGGGACCACGCCGGCCGGCGCATCGCCCGCAGGCGCGGCGGTCGCACAACGGGGACCGGGCGGCCGCCGCTCCACGATCGTGCTCGTCGCGGCCGTCGCCGCCCTCGCCGTCGCGACGGCCGGCGTGCTCGGCGGGACCGCCGCGGAGAATCCCCTCCTGGCCCTCGCGCTCGTCGTCGCCGTCCCCGCGGCGATCGTCGTCGCCTTCCGGCCCGAGTTCGCGACGGTCATCGTGACGTTCCTGATCTACACGAACGCGGTCGTCGTGGCCGTGACCTTCCACGGGGTGCCGGCGTTCACTGCGATCGCGCTGCCGGGGCTCCTCGTGATCCCGCTCGCTTACGCGGTGCTCGTGCGGCGCGAGCCGATCGTCGTGACGCGGGCCCTGCCGTGGATCGTCGCGCTGCTCATCGTCCAGATCATGGGCGTGCTGTTCGCGCGGGACACGAACGACGCCCTCGCGGAGCTGTCCTCGTTCGCGGTCGAGGGGATCGGCATCTACGTGCTGCTGACCAACGTCATCCGGACGCCGGATGCCCTGCGCCGCGTCATCTGGAGTCTCCTCGTGGCCGGGATCCTGCTCGGCGGCCTGTCCACGTACCAGGAGCTGACGAAGACATATCGGAACGACTACGGCGGGTTCGCGCGGACCGACTCGCAGTTCGCGACCGTCCAGCAGACGCTCGCCGGCTCGGATCGGCTGCCACGCCAGGCGGGCCCGATCGGCGAGAAGAACCGCTACGCGCAGGTCATGCTCATGCTCGTCCCGCTCGGATTGTTCGTCGCCCGGTCCGAGCGGCGTCGCTCGCTCCAGGCCCTCGCCCTCGTCGCGGCCGGCCTGTCGCTCGTGGCGGTCGTCCTGACGTTCTCGCGCGGAGCAGCCGTCGGCTTCGCTCTCGTCATCGCGGTGATGATCGCCCTCCGCTACGTGCGCCTCTGGCAGGTCGCGCTCACCGGGCTGGCGATCGTCGCCCTGCTCGCAGCGGTGCCGCAACTCGGGGAGCGCCTGTCGACGCTCGAGGCGGTCGGCGGTCTCTTCGCCGAGGAAGGCGACCTGAGCGCCGCCGACACGTCCGTGCAGAGCCGCCTCGCCGAGAACCTCACCGCGATCGCCGTCTTCGCCGACCACCCGATCATCGGGGTCGGGCCCGGCCAGTTCTCCTCGTTCTACCGCGAATACGGCGTCGAGGTCGGCGGCGTCATCCGGCCCGAGGATCGCCAGGCGCACAACCTGTATCTCGAGATGGCCGCCGACGGCGGGGTCGTCGGCCTGACGGTCTTCATGGGCATCCTCGGGGTCACGCTCTGGGAGCTGCGCCAGGCACGCCGCCGGTGGCTGCGGACCAGACCCGACCTCGCCGACATCGCGACCGGGCTGTCACTGATGATCCTCACGTACATGACGACCGGCGTCTTCCTGCATCTCTCGTACATCCGCTACTTCTGGCTTGTCATGGCGATCGCGGGAGCCGGCGCGCTCATCCTGCGCCGGCTCCCGGAGCCCGATCGCCCCGCAGAGGACGATCAGAGCGCGAACGTCCAGTCCGTGAACCCGAAGTTCTTGCCGGTCCGCGCCGGGGCCGGGCCGCGGAACGAGGTGCCGTAGCGCGCGTCCACGAGCCACGGCTGCCACTGGTCGTCTCCGGTGGCGGGCCAGCCGGCGCGGTCGTAGAGGAATCGGACGGCTCGCAGGAGCGCGCGGTCGGACCAGCTCCACGCGGCGTACCCGTGGCGCGCGAGGATCTCGGCCTGGAGCATCGCGCCCTGGAGACCCTCCCAGGCGTAGTCGGTGAACGTCGGCGGCCACTGGAGGCCGCCGCCGCGGCGCATCTCGTCGGGCAGCGCACCGTCGAGGACGATGCCGTTCCGGGTGCAGCCCGTCGGGTTGATCCCGACCGGCTTCGCCGGGTCGCACTGCCAGGCGAGGTCGCCGTACGAGAACCCGGCGTACGCCGATCGGTCGCCGAGCCAGCCGCGGAAGACGGTCGCGACGCGCGCGAGCTCCGCCGTGTCGCCGAGGTAGGCGGCCACTGCGGCGCGGGCGCCGCCCGCGTGGGTCCCCCAGTTGTTCGGCCGATCCTCGTGCGTCGAGCGAAGGGTGCGCCCATCGAGGGTCTTCGTGAGCAGCGACCGGAGCCACGGCCGGAAGACGTTCTGGTCGTAGGCGGGGTCGAGGGTTCGCAGCGAGATGAGGTCGGC
>JBFKVO010000115.1:0-4804 GCA_041639095.1 Candidatus Limnocylindrales bacterium
GGCGAGGATGACGATCCCGTAGGAGAACGCGAGGCGGTCGCCGCGGAACGAGAACTGGCGTGGGGCGAACCCGTCGCGGGCGAGGATCGCGAGCAGTCGGGGGAACGCGTTGAAGCTCGTGTTGGCCGCGAGGAAGAGGAGGATCGCGGTGAACGCCTGGAACAGGAAGAACGGGACGGTGTCGTCGCCGTAGACGCGTCGCGCGACCTGGGCGATGACCGTCTGGGCGTCCTGGCCGCCGACGTAGACCGCCCCGAAGTTCACCGCCAGGAACGTGATCCCCACGAACAGCGTGCCGAGGAGCACCGCCATCACCGTGAGCGTCGTGGCCGCGTTCCGCGCCTCCGGAGGCTTGAATGCGGGGACCCCGGTCGCGATCGCCTCCGTCCCGGTCAGCGCGACCGCGCCGGATGCGAACGCACGAAGGAGGAGGAGGGCGACCGCCGCCTGGGTCGTTTCGATCGACTGGGCCGCGAGCTCCGCCGGGAACTCGCCGCGTTCGCCGAGGACGACGATGCGGAACGTTCCGATCGCGATCATCAGCAGGGCGGACCCGACGAACAGGTACGTCGGGACGGCGAAGATGTTCCCGGCCTCGCGCACGCCGCGCAGGTTCCCGATGGTGATCAGGCCGATCGCCACGACGCCGATAAGGACCTTCTCCGGGTGGAGCGCGGGGAACGCGGCGACGATCTGCTCCACGGCGGACGAGGTCGAGACCGCGACGGTCATCACGTAGTCGATGAGGAGGGCGGCCGCGGCGACGAGCGAGGCGTGGCGGCCGAAGTTCGCCTTCGAGACCGAATACGAACCGCCGCCGGTCGGGTAGGCGAGACAGACCTGCCGGTAGCTGAAGGCCACGATCGCGAGGAGGGCCGCGATCGCGATGCTGACCTCCAGGCCGAACGCCAGGAACGCGGCGCCCCCCAGGACCAGGACGCGCAGGATCTCCTCGGTCGCGTATGCGGAGGACGAGATCGCGTCCGAGCTGAAGATCGCGAGTGCCTTGCGCTTGCCCAGGCGCTCGCCGATCTCCTCGTCCGAGGCGAGCGGACGGCCGAGGAACAGCGCCTTGACCGCGGCGATCCAGCGGCCGGTCGGCGTCGTCGGCCGGCTGGCGGCCGCGCGCGCGGTGAGCTGGCCCGTCCCGCTCCAGCGGAAGTACGGCGCGTGGGGGCGATCCACGCGCACCCGCCGATCCCCGAGCTTGCGGCCGGGGAGGGGGCGCCGCCCGCCGATCACGGGGCGCCGCGCGTCATACGCCGACCGCGAGGCGTTCGACGAGGAACTGCGGCAGCCCGCGCTCGCGCATCGCCGCCTGCACCCGCTCGACGTCGTAGGCGACCCGGTGCCAGGTGCAGGCGTTGGTGTCGGTGTCGAGCACGAGATACGACGACTCCGGCGAGCCGTCGCGCGGCTGGCCGACGCTCCCCGGGTTCAGGAGCGTGCGTCCGCGGTCGAGCGGCAGCGTCGCGCCGTCGTCGGGCACGGCGGCGAGCACCGATCCGTCGCTTGCGATCCAGGCGACCGGTCGATGCGTGTGGCCGTGCAGACCGTGGGTCGTCTCGAGCACGGCGATGCTCTCGCGCGCGACCTCGGCGGACGTCACGTACTCCCATGTCGGGTCGCGCGGGCTGCCGTGGACGAGCGTGAAGTCGCCCTCGGCGCGACGGACCGGCAGTGCCGACAGCCACGCGCGGGACCCGTCGTCGATCTCGGCGCGCGTCCACTCCATCGCTTCCCGCGCGACGGGGTTGAACCAGTCGATCTCGGCGCCGCCGACGGCCGCCGCGTCGTGATTGCCCTGGACACCGTCCGCGCCGATCCCGCGCAGGCGCTCGATGACTCCGTTCGGCTCGGGTCCGTAGCCGACGACGTCGCCGAGGTGCCAGACGGCGTCGACATCGGTGAACGAGGCGATCACCGCGTCGAGAGCGACGAGATTCGCGTGGATGTCCGACAGGACCGCGATTCGCACGCGCGACAGGGTAGCAGCGGGCCCGTCACCACGGATGACGGCGTCGCGCGCCCGGATCGCGCGGATACACGTCCCGCGTCGGACCCTCCTTGCGGACGGTGACGAGGCGGTGGCCGGAGAGTCCGGGCGCGACGACCGCTCGCTCGCCGACGACCCCGCCGCCGAGCGCGGCCAGCGAGCGGCGCGCCGCGGCGATCTCGTCCTCGATCGCTCCGCGCTTCCAGGCGACGAGAACGCCCCCGACACGAAGTAGCGGGAACGCCAGCTCGACGAGCTCGGCGAGCGAGCCGACGGCGCGCGCGAGGACCGCGTCGTGGCCCTCCCGGAGCGACGCCTCGCGGGCGACGTCCTCGGCCCGCCCCGCGACCACCGCGAGGCGGTCATCCAGCCCGATCGCGCGCGCGGCGACCTCGAGGAACCGCACCTTCTTCGCGACCGAGTCGACGAGGAGCACGTGCGCGTCGGGCAGGGCGGCCGCGATCGGGATGCCCGGGTAGCCGCCCCCGGACCCGAGGTCGGCGAAGCGGAGTGACCGCCCGCGAGTGCCGTCGGTGGCCGTCGGGACGGCGGCGAGGTCCGGCAGCGCGGACAGGCTGTCCACGACGTGGAGGCGTGCCACCGCCTCGGGGTCGCGGATCGCGGTCAGGTTGATCGCCTCCGTCCAGGCGAGCAGGAGCCGGGCATGGCCCTCGATGGCGCGTCGCGCGTCGGGCGCAAGAGCGAGTCGGAGCGCGCGCAGTCCCTCGTCGAGGGCGGCCCGGAAGGACGTCGGGAGCTCCGGGAGTCCCTCGACACGCGTCGGGAGCGGCTCCCGCGGGCGGCTCAGCGCGACCTCCTCCGATCGCACCGAGTCGCCGGTGGGATCCGCTCCCGGCGTGCTCGATCACGCGACGTGGCGGCGTGGCCCGATCTCGCGCCACCCGTTCGGTTCACGGCCGGGTTTCCCCGAGCCCCTGGCGAACGACGCCAACCGGTTCGTCGCTCACGTGCGGAGGTCGCACGCTACGAGCGCCCGGATGCGATGTCAACGTGGTTATCCACGAAGCGCCCGTGGGCGCACGAAGTCGTGGATAACTCGGCCCGTCCAGCGTGGGGATATCCACCTCGGCGACCGCGCAGCGCGACACGACCGACGAGCGGCGGGGACGGCGGGCCTCGCCGCGCCCGACCGGATCGCGGGTCAGGACGCGCGCGTGCCGGAGCGGAGGGGCCGGCCGAGCGTGCGCCGGACGACGTCGATGACCTCGTCCACGTACTGGTCCGCCTCCCCGCGCTCCGCAGCCGTCCGGACGCAGCCCTGCACGTGATCCTCGAGGACGAGGATCGAGAGCGCGTCGACGGCCGCCCGCAGCGCGGCTGTCTGCTGGAGGATGTCGACGCAGTACTCCTCGCGCTCGATCATCCGTGCGATCCCACGGACCTGGCCCTCCATCCGCGACAGGCGGCGGACGAGTGTCGCCTTGTCCTTCGAGTAGCTGTGACGGAAGTGGTCGTGGGCGGGCGTCGTGCCCGACCGTCGTGTCTCGCTGCTGGGCATGGTCCCGTCTGCATCTTCGATTGCCGCGCCGGTGGATCCCGGTCCGGTCCCGCCATGATACCCCCCAGGGGTATCGGCGGCAACGCGGGCGCCCGGCCCGGGGCGACCGACGCGCCGCGAGCCGACCGCGCTGTCGCGGTCCGCTAGACTGTGGCCCGATGGGACCCCGGGCATGCGACCTGCCGCGATCGGCGCCGAACATCCGAGCCGTCGCCACGTGACCGAGGCCCGACCGTCGCCGGCGCCGGCGTTCGCCCACGCCAGCGAGGCGGAGATGGCCCGGATCCTCGACTTCTACGAGGTCCACTGGCTCTACGAACCCGACACGTTCCCGCTCCTCTGGAGCCTGTCCGGGGCGGTCGTCGAGAGCTTCACGCCCGACTTCTATCTGCCGGACTTCGATATCTACCTCGAGCTCACGACCCTCAAGCAGAGCCTCGTTCGCAAGAAGAACCGCAAGCTCCGCCGTCTCCGTGCGCTCTACCCGGACGTCCGCATCAAGCTGTTCTACGCGCGCGACTTCCGGGCGCTCATGCTCAAGTACGGCCGGACCGCGCTCGTCGACTCGCTGTCCGGGACCTCCGGGCAGGTTCCCTCGCCGCGCGGCCAGGGGCCGACCCCGGCCGGCGCCTCCGACGATCCCGTCGACCACGCTCCGGCTCCGGTGGCGACGGCCGGGAGCTCGGTCGACGATCCGCCCGCCGCACGGCGCCGGACGTCCGAGACGCGTGCGCCCGGAGCCGTCGCTCGGCGAGGTCGACGCCCGACGGCCGCGACCGCCACGACCCCGCCCGTCCCCGCCATCGACGAGGAGGCCCGCAGCGACCGATGACCACGAGGATCCCCGACCTCACCACGGACGTCGGTGACGTCCTCCTCACCGAGGAGCACCTCCAGGCGCGGATCGCCGAGCTCGGCGCGCAGATCAGCGCCGACTACGCAGGCCGCCAGCTGACCCTCGTCAGCGTGCTGAAGGGCTCGCTGCCGTTCATGGCCGACCTCATGCGCGCGATCAGCCTCCCCCTCCGGATCGACCTCATGGAGGTCTCGTCGTACGGAGGGACCTCGACCGAGTCGTCCGGCCTCGTGCGGATCCTGAAGGACCTCTCCGCGTCGATCGAGGACGAGGACGTCCTCATCGTCGAGGACATCATCGACACCGGCCTGACGCTGAACTACCTCCTCCGCTACCTGCGCGGGAAGAAGCCACGCTCGCTGCGGATCTGCACGCTCCTCGACAAGCCCGCCCGGCGACTCGTCGAGATCCCGGTCGACTACACCGGGTTCAC
>JBFKVO010000116.1:0-4779 GCA_041639095.1 Candidatus Limnocylindrales bacterium
AGATGAGGCCGAGGAGCCGGTACGAGAGGCGGATCACGCGATCGAGGCTCGACTCGGCGATCCCGAGTTCCTCCATGAAGACCGCCGCCTCGTCCGGTTCGAGCTCGCCGAGCTCCATCTCGATCTTGGCCGAGAGGGCGTCCACGAGCGCGTGGCGGTGCCGGTACCCGGCGGCGATCCGCTCGATGAGCGTCGGTGCCGCAGCGAGGTCGGATTCGCCGACGTTGAGGAGCACGAGCACGGGCTTCTGGGTCAGGAACCGGAACCCGCGCAGGGCCTTCTCCTCGTCGGGCTCGAGCTCGAGATCGCGGATCGGGCTGCCGGCCTCGAGGCCCGTCTTGATCCGGCCGAGGAGGGCCTCCTCGCGCTCGGCTGCCTCGCGCTCGGCCTGGGTCCCGTGGCGGCCGCTCCCCTGGAGGCGCTCGAGCCGGCGATCCGTCATCGCGAGGTCGGCAAGGGCGAACTCGAGATCGAGCTGGTCGAGGTCCCGGGCGGGATCGACGTTTCCGGCCGGGTGCGGATGGGACGGATCCTCGAACGCCCGGACGACGTGGAGCAGCGCGTCGGCGTCCCGCAGCCGCGCCAGATGCTCGGCCGGCAACTCCTCGGTCCCGACCCGGCCCTCGGACGAGGCCGGCGGCGCCGGCAGGTCGACGTACGTGACGTCGGCATGGACGATCTTCTTCGGGCGGAAGATCTCGGCGAGCCGGTCGAGCCGGTCGTCGGGGACCTTCACCACGCCGACGTTGAGCTGGAGGCCGCCATAGCCGCCGGTCTCGGCATGGCCGCGCGTGAGCGTGTTGAAGACGGTGGTCTTGCCCGACCCGGCAAGGCCGACGATCGCGATCTGCATGGGGCCGATTGTGACGGGGCGGCGTCCTCGGCGTCGGAGAGGCGCCTCCCGCCGGTGTCGTCAGCGGGCGGGTCCCGCGCTGCCGACGTTCAGTAGCCGGCGTCCGGGTCGACGACGTTGACGAGCGGCTCGCCTGCCGCGAAGCGGCGGAGGTTCTCGCAGAAGAGGTCCACGGACCGATCGAGGACACGTCCGCTCGACCACGAGGTGTGCGGCGTGACGATGACGTTGGCCAGGTCGTAGAACGGCGAGGACGCGCCGAGCGGCTCCTCCCGGAACGTGTCGAGGATCGCGCCACCGATCGTGCCCTCGCGCAAGGCCCGGAGAAGCGCCCGCTCGTCGACGAGGCCGCCGCGGGCGACGTTGACGAGCCACGCCGTCGGCTTCATCGCCGCAAGCGCCGCGGCGTCGATCATCCCCTCGGTCTCGGGCGTCAGCGGTGCGGCGAGGACGACGAAGTCCGATTCGGCGAGCAGCTCGTGGAGGGCGCCGGGTCCGACGATGCGCTCCGGCGGGACCGCACCGACCATCCCGACGAGGTCCCAGTCGTCGCGGAGGGTGGTCGCGGAGCCATCGGCGCCCGCGTCGGCCGCAGCCGCCTGCTGGCCACCCGCCACCCCGGCGCCCAGCTCGTGGTGGCGGCGCGTCGCGATGACGCGGCATCCGAACGCGGTCGCCAGCGCGCTCACCGCTCGCCCGATCGATCCGAGGCCCACGATGCCGACCGTCACGTCGCGCAGTTCCTGGCCCTCGAGCGGTTGCCAGGTCCGCTCGCGCTGGAGCTCCATGAGCTCGGGCAGCCGACGCGTGACCGCGAGGATCATCATCAGGACGTATTCGGCGATCGGGCGCGAGAACACGCCGCGGGCGTTCGTGATGACGACCCCGCGCGCCCGTGCCGCCGGCGTCAGCGCACGCTCCACGCCCGTCGTGGCCGAGTGGACCCAGGTGAGCCCGGGGGCACGCGCCAGCAGACGGTCGAACGCGTCCGAGCTCAGCCAGCCGCGCAGGAGCACTTCGACGTCCTCGAGCGGGGCGTCGGCCAACCCCTCGACGGACAGGTTGACGATCCGCGCGCCGGGGGCCGCGGCCTGGATCCGCTCGAGGTCGCGCGCGCGGTACCGGGCCGACAGGATCGGGCTGAGCCCGATCGCGCGCGGAGCGCCGTTCGGGCCCGTCCCCGGGCCGGCGATGCGACGGAGCCCGCCGCTGTCGGACGCGCTCATGCCGTTCCCCCGTCGAGGACGCGAGCGCGCCACGCCGCAGGATCCTCGATCTCGGCCGGGGTGGGGAGCGTGTCGGGGCCGCGCCAGAGCGCGGCGAGGGCCTCACGGCCGCCGACCTCGGCGATCGCGCGGACGAAGCGCTCGCCCTTCTTGTACTGCTCGACCTTGAGGTCCAGCCCGGTCAGCCGCATGACCGCCCGCTCGAAGGGCGTCCGCTGCTCCCGCCGCGCGTGGAACCGCTCGCTGATCCGCTCGACGTCGGGGACGATCTCGCGGCCGACCTCGTCCATGATGTAGTCGGAGAACCCCTCGATGAGGCTCATCACCGCCTGGGTCTCGCGGAACAGGGTCCGCTGCTCCTCGCCCATCAGCCGCTCCATCCAGTGGTCGCCGCCCTTCTCGCGTCGGAGCGCCCGACCGAGGCCACGCAGCCCGTCGCGGCCGAGGAGCGTCGTGTCGCGCGAGAGGAGCGCGAGCTGCCGCTCGAGGCGGTCGGCCATGTACGGCCGCAGCCACGGGTGGGCCTCGAACTCGAACGCGTGCGCCGTCTCGTGCAGCGCGATCCACGTTCGGAACGGCCCGACGGGGACGCCGAGGGCGCGCGCGGTCATGCGGATGTTCTCCTCGACGAACAGGACGCGCCCGTCGCTCGAGCTGCTCGCGAGGAGTGCGAGGTCGTACTGGCCCAGGACCTTCGTGCCCATGAAGCCGAGCAGGAACCCGAGCTGCTGGGTCGTCACGAAGCGGTTCGCGAGGGCGATCGCGGCCCGGCCGAGACCGCCCCCGATCGGAACGATCTGGTCGAGGAGGTCGTCTTCGATCTTCTCGACGATCCGCGCGAACGACGTGACGTTCGCCCGGACCCAGCCGGCCCGATCCACGACCGCGGCGCGCTCGGCGACGCCGGGCAGCTCGACGCCGAGGGCATCCGAGAGCTTGGGGACGATGACGGCCATCGCGGCGCGGTAGTCGTCCTCGACGGCGGCGAGCTCGGCGGCGGTGAGCGTCCCCGGCGCTCGCTGGAGGCGCTTGATCGCCGCGCGTTCGACGCCGGGCCAGTCCACGAGCCCGCGGCGCGCCGACCGCTCCGCGTGCCGGCCGGCCACGGCCACCGCGGCGCCGATCGCCGATCCGATCAGCAGCCCGGCCTGCCAGCGCCTGTCGGTGCGCCACGCGGGCCCCGCGGCAGGACGCCGGCGCTTCGTCGCGCCACCGCCACCGCGGCCGCCCGCGCCCCGACCCTGGCGATCCCGCTCGGTCATCGCGCGGCAGCCCCAAGCGCGAGGGGCTCCACCTCCGGGAAGGCGTCGCCGAACAGGCGGCCCGCAAGTGCGCGGAAGGCGGCGACGTCGCCCGTCGTCAGCTGGAGGTGCGTCGCCCGGCTCGCCGTCTCGGTCGGCCGATCGTGGCCGGCGGGCCCCGGGTCCGCGGCCGTCCCCCGGGTCGTACCGGGCGCCTCGAGGCCGTTCACGAGAAGCAGCTCGGCGAGCGCCGAAGCGGTCGCCGTGGCCGAGTCGACGATCGCGACGTGGTCGCCGGCGATCCGGGCGATGACCGGGCGCAGGAGCGGGTAGTGGGTGCAGCCGAGGAGCAGCGTGTCCACGCGCTCGGCATCGGGCAGCGGGAACACGAACTCGCCATCCGCATCGGACGCCACCGCGCCGTCGTCCCCCATCGCCCCGCGACGGCCGAGGAGCGGGGCCAGGGCGTCCGCGACCGTCGCCTCCACCGCCTCGCCGTCGAGCGACCCGGACTCGACGAGCGGCACGAGTGCCGGCGTCGCGTGCTCGTATACCTCGACCGCCGGGTTCTCGTCCTTGATCGCGTGGAAGTACGCTCGCGATCGGACCGTCGCCGGCGTCGCGATGACCCCGACCCGGCGGGTTCGCGTGGCGAGCGCCGCGGCGGCTGCGCCCGGCCGGATCACACCGAGGATCGGCAGGTCATATCGGCGGCGGAGCTCGGTGAGGGCCACGGCCGTCGAGGTGTTGCAGGCGACGACGACCGCCTTCACGTCACGCTCGACGAGGGCGTCGATGCCCTCGGCCGAGAACGCCCGGACCTCGTCGTCAGGCCGGACGCCGTACGGCGTCCGGGCGTTGTCGCCGAGGTAGATCGTGGACTCGTGCGGGGTGCGCCGGACGATCTCGCGCAGGACGGTGAGCCCGCCGACCCCCGAGTCGAAGACCCCGACCGGCCGCGCGTCGGACACTGCCGGGCGAGCCTACCGTGCGCCGGCGGCGGCGACCGGACGGAGGGGCGACACGAGCGCCTCGGCGACGCGGGCCATGTCCTGGCTGATCGGCGCCCCCGGCTGGTCGAGGACGAAGGGCACGCCCTTGTTGTTCGCCTCCACGACGAGCCGTCCGTCCGACTGGACGGTGTGCTCGGGCACGCGGCCGAGGGCGCGGCTGAGGTCGTCGTTCGCGATCCCCCCGGACGAGTCGCCGCGGTTCACGAGGTACTGGACCTTCGTGGCCGGATAGCCGATCGAGCGGAACGCGTCGGCCATCACGATCGTGTTGTGGATCGTCGTCGAGTCGTACGTCACGATCTCGACGATCGTGTCGGCGACGTCGAGGAAGGCGAGCGAGATGTCGTTGATCGCAGAGCCCGTGTCGATGACGACGACCTCGTAGATCCGGCGGAGGAGCGACATCACCTTGTCGATGTCGCGCGTCGTGACCATCTCGGCCATCT
>JBFKVO010000117.1:0-4767 GCA_041639095.1 Candidatus Limnocylindrales bacterium
CAGGTCGAGGATCGATTCGATCTCGATGTCGGCGGGCTCCGGCCCGACGTGCCCGGTCCCCGGCAGCGGCGAGTCGGCCGGGCGGCCGCGGACGTGGACCGTGCGCCAGCCAGCGGCGCGTGCCCCGGCGACATCGGCGGCCCAGTCGTCGCCGACGTGGACGATCGCCGCGGGCTCGGGGTCGCCGACGGCGGCGCGCGCGGCCGCGAAGATCGCCGGGTGCGGCTTCACGACCCCCACACGCTGGCTCACGATCACCGCGGCGAGGTGGGCCGTCCAGCCGGCCTCCTCCGCGTACCGCTCGATCGTCCAGGCGAGCGGCCAGTTCGACAGGATCGCGAGGCGCAGGCCGCGCCCCGCGAGGCGGCCGAGGAGCGGCCCGACCTCGGTCGGCCGCGCCATGCCGGCCACGAACGCCGTTCCATAGGCCTCGACGATGTCGTCCACCTCCTGCGGGTCTGACAGCCGCGCGGCGGCCTCGTCGTCCCAGCGCACGTCCGCCGGCGGCGCGGCGATGCCGCGAAGTCGAGCGAGGACCCGGACGACCCGCTCGGCGACGTCCACCTCGCGCAGATCCGGCACGTCCTCGCGGAACTGCCGCTCGCGCTCCTCGGCCCAGGCCGCGAGGAACGCGCCTCGATCCGGGAGCCCGTGACGTTCGGCGACGCGGTCCGCAGTCGCCCCGACGATCCGCTCGAGCGCGTCGCGCCGGACGGGGACCAGGGTGTTCCCGAAGTCGAGCGTGACGGCCGCGATGACGGCGGGCGTCGGGCCGCCCCGGCCGCCGCCCGGTCCGCCGGGGGCGTTCACGTCGCCGCGCTCGACGGGCAGATCTCCCGGAACGGGCAGTAGCCGCAGGCCATCCGCGACGGCGTGGCGTCGAACGCCTCGGCCCGGATCCCGGCCGCGACCGTCGCGATCCGGCCCCGTGCCTTCGCGATCCGCTTCGGGTCCACGTCCGCGCGGCCGACGACCCCGGTGTCGAGGAAGTGGAGCTGCACGGCGTCGGGCAGCCGCCCCGTCGTCGCCTCCCAGGCCATCGCGTAGATCTCGAGCTGGAGCGAGTCGCGGGCCCGCTGGCGGGCGACGCCCGGGTCGCGCACGTCGCTCGTCTTGTAGTCGGTGATCGTGACGCGCTCGCGGCCGAGCAGCTCGAGGGTCGGTTCGACGACGTCCGCGCGCGCTGCCGGGGCGATGGTCGCATCGCCCTGCTCGGCCGGCGCATCGGCCCGCTCACCCGTCCCGGGCCGCGGTCCTTCGCCGTCACCGTCGATCGCCGGTTCGATGTCGATCCGGTCCCAGCGGCCGCGGAGCCGCACCCCGTCCACGTGGAACGTGAACTCGCGCTCGACCGCGTTCGGGATGCGGGCCTCAGGCCGGAGCTGGTCCTCGCGGAAGCGGCGGAGCGCCGCCCGGCCCGCCTCGAGACGGGCGTCCTCGTGCTCGCGCGACAGGAAGCCCTCGTTCGTCCAGGCCGCCTCGAAGGATGCGACGAGGTCGGCCTCGCTCATGACGTCCCCGCGCGCGTGGCGGCGGTGGAACTCCTGGACGGCCGCGTGCAGGGCCGCCCCGTAGATCATCGAGTGGTGCGGGGCGACCGGGACGCGCTGGACGTGGGAATAACGGTAGCGCTGCGGGCAGGTGAGGTACGCGTCGATCGCCGAGTAGCTCAGCGCGAGCGGCTCGGCGGGTGCTAGCCCGCCGGTGCGCGTCGCCGGCACGACCCGTTCCGCGGTCGCGAAGGCGGCGATCCGCTCGGCTGCGGCCGGCGCCCCGGCACCGAGCCCGGCGGCCGCCTCGGCGACCGGCAGGTCGAGTGCCTCGATGACGAACGGCGACACGCGCCGCGCGCGGGCGCCGCCGTAGTCCACGGCATGACTGAGGATCAGCTCGTCCCGAGCCCGGGTCATCGCGACGTAGCAGAGGCGCCGCTCCTCCTGCATCCGGGCGTCGCCGGTCGGCAGGATCTCGCGCACGAGCTCATCGGGGATCTCGAGCGGTTCGCGCCGTCCGGCGGCCGGGAACTTCCCCGCGACGAGCCCCGGCACGAAGACGACCGGGAACTCGAGGCCCTTCGCCTTGTGCACCGTGAGGACCGCCACCGCGTCCACGCCCGGGTCGAGGTCCGCCGTGGCCGGATCGTCGCCGGCCGCGATGAGCGTCGCGAGGTGGCGGGCGAGGAACGCCGCCCGGTCGTCCACGAGCAGCGCCGACTGGCCGCGGACGATCTCGAAGAACCGGGCGATGTTCTGGACCGCCTCGTCGCCCTGCCCGTCCGGGTTCGCGAGGCGGGCGAGCTCGCCCGTATCGCGCAGGAACGCGTAGAGGACATGCCCCGCGGAACGCTCGTGCGCCATCGCGGCGTACGTCCGCAGGTCGCCGACGAGCCGCTTCGCAGCGGCGCGCGTCCCCTCGGCCACCCGCAGGATGCCGGGCTGCCGGTCGAGCTCCTCGAGCACGTCCCAGAGCGTCCGGTTCCGTCGCCGCGCGCTCGACACGATCGCGGTCAGGTCCTCGCCCCCGAGCCCGTACACGTGCGACGCCGCGAGCGCATACACGTCCACGCTCGAGCCGAGGTCGGCGATCGCGCGCAGGAACGCGAGGAGGAGCCGGACCTCGGGCCGGCTGTAGAGCCCCGACGTGCCCGAGAACCGCCACGGGACGCCGGCCATGTTCAGGCTGCGGATGACCGGGTCGGCGTCGGCGTTGGCCCGGACGAGCACCGCATGGTCGCGCGGCCGAGCGCCGTCCGCGATGCGCCTCGCGATCTCGCCGGCGATCCAGTCCGCCTCGTCCGTGCCGGTCGCGAACGCCTCGTGGCGGACGGGCGCCGGATCGGGCATCGCGCGCTCCGCGCGGAGCACCTTGCTGAACCCGCCGCGCGCCTCGAGCCGGTCCGGGTCGTTGAAGCGGACGAGCCGGTGGGCCGCCTCGAGGATCGGCGCGCGCGAGCGGTAGTTGCGGCGCAGCACGACCGTTCGGGCGCCGCGGTAGCGCTCGCGGAACTCGAGGATGTTGCTGATCGCGGCGCCCCGGAACCGGTAGATCGACTGGTCGTCGTCGCCGACGACCGTGATGTTGCGGTGCTCCTCGGCGAGCAGCGCCACGAGCTCGGCCTGGGCCCGGTTCGTGTCCTGGAACTCGTCCACGAGGATGTAGCGGAAGCGGCGCGCGACCCGTGCCCGGATCGACGGGGAGCGACGGAGCAGACGGAGCGGCAGCGCGACCTGGTCGCCGAAGTCGATGCAGCCGTTCGCCGCGAGGAGCTCCTGGTAGCGGGCATAGGCCCGCGCCAGCTCCAGCTGCCGTGCCGCGTCCTCGGCCGCGGCCTCGTCGGCGGCCGCGGCGACTCGCCGTTCCGCCTCGGCCAGGTACGCGTCGGGCGCGACGTCCTCGTCCTTGCAGCGCGAGAAGTGGCCGGCGAGCGCGGACAGGAACCGCGTCGGGTCCCCGAGCGGCCGGTACAGGTCGAGGTCGAACACGAACAGGTGCTCGCGCAGGAAGATGACGACCTCGGGCCGGGTCAGGACGCGCAGGTCGGTCGGGAGACCGGCCTCGAACGCGAACTCGCGGATGAGCCGGTCGCCGAAGGCGTGGAACGTCGAGACCGCCGTGTCGGTGAAGCCGTACGGCACGAGCTGGTCCACGCGGACCGCCATCTCCTCGGCCGCCTTGTCCGTGAACGTCAGGGCGAGGATCTCCGACGGCGCGGCCCGTCGGGTCGCCACGAGCCAGGCGATCCGCCGCGTGATCACCTGGGTCTTGCCGGTCCCCGCCCCCGCGACGACGAGGAGCGGCGCCTCGCCGTGCGTGACCGCGCGGAGCTGCTCGGGGTTGAGGCCCCCGAGGAGCGCATCGAGCCCGGTCGGCGGGTCGCCCGTCTCCGAGGTCGCTCCGAGGTCGTCGGTCCAGACGGGGAGCTGGTCGAGCGGCGCCGGCTCCGAGGACCTGCCGCGGCGCATCAGGACGAGGGTCGGGTCGGGCGATGTCGGCATGTCCGCAGCATCGCCGTCATCCGTGTCAGCTCGGCTGTCAGACCGCCGGGCGGTTCGCGACCGTTGGCGCCCGGAGCGCCTTGAGGAGAGCCTCCGCCTCCTCGTCCGACAGCGCGCCCTCCGGCTTGCCGGCGATGACCGCCTTCCCGTAGACCCTGGTGCCGGTCCGCGCGTGGAGCGAGCTGATGATGACGCCGTCGCCGTTCGCGTCGATCATCGCGAGCGCGAAGCTCTGGTTCCCGCCCGTGTCCTCGAACGGGTTGAACCGGACGAGCCCGACGCGCTGGACGGCGAGGGTCGTGCCCCGCTCGAGCTGAGCGGTCCGCCCGTCGAGGTCATCGAGCCCGCGCGCGACGGCGTGGACCCGCTCGAGGTGGGCGTCGAGGATCGCCTCGAGGCTGCGGCCCTCCTCGCCGCGGGTCAGCCCCTCGAGCCGCGCAGACAGGCGCGACGTCCGCCGCCAGAGCACGACGACGAGGACGAGGAGCAGGAGCGCGACGACGGCGAGCGCCACCGAGATCGGCGCCAGGTAGGGACCGAGCAGCGCGTCGAGATCGATGGGACTGGCCTCCTCGTGGGACGACCGGAGTGTAGCGCAGCCCTCTCACCCGACGGACACCGGTCGCGCCCGCACCAGTCCCGCCGCCGGCTCTCGCCGCGGCCCGGCCGCCCGGTCCTGTCGCCGTCGACCCCCGAGCCCCGACCCCCGACTCGGCCGATGCTATCCTTGGCGCCGCCGTCCGGCGGCATGGGACGGCGATCCCGCAGGAGA
>JBFKVO010000118.1:0-4740 GCA_041639095.1 Candidatus Limnocylindrales bacterium
GCCCGTTCGCGACGCTCGGCCACGGCGGTGCTCACGAGGCGTCCCCGGCGGGCATCCGGGCGCCCCCGGTCGCATCGTCGGTGACCCGGAAGCGGTACCGCGCCCGAAGCGCCTCACGCCGGTCCGCGGGCGCCGCGACGTACGTCGCCTCGGCGGTCGCGAGGACCGTCCCGGACGCGGCATCGACGATGCGGCCGGCCGTCGTCATCAGGCGCCGGCGCGCCTCGACGACCCAGCCCTCGCCACGGATCGGCGCCCCGAGCGGGACGGGACGCTTGAACCCGACGTCCATCCGGGCGGTCAGGCCCCATGCGTCGGTGTCGATGAGCGCCCACGCCATGACCTCGTCGAGGATCGTCGCCACGATGCCGCCGTGGGCGATCCCGTCCCAGCCCTCGAACCGCTGGTCGAGCTCGAGCTCCGTCCAGCAGCGGCCGTCCTGCGTGTGGAGGACGAGATGGAGGCCGTGCTCGTTCAGCTCTCCGCACGCGAAGCAGTTGTGCGGGTCGAGGACGATCCGCTGGCCGCGGTACGTGACCCCGACTCCCGATCCGGGCGGCGCCCCGTCCCGCCCCGCCACGCCGGCGGACGCCGACGCCCCGCCACTCGTCGGCGCGTCAGACGTCAAGGTTGCGCACCTTCCGCGCCTCGGTCCTGATGAACTCCTTGCGCGGCGCGACCTTCTCGCCCATGAGCATCGTGAAGATCGCGTCCGCGGCGGCCGCGTCCTCGACCTCGGCCCGGAGGAGCGTCCGCGTCTCCGGGTTCATCGTCGTCTCCCAGAGCTGGTCCGCGTTCATCTCGCCGAGGCCCTTGAAGCGCTGCACGGACACGTTCTTCACGTTGAGCTCGCGCAGGATCCGGTCCCGCTCCTTCTCGCTGTTCGCATAGCGGGTGACCTTGCCGGTGCTGACCCGGTAGAGCGGCGGCTGCGCGATGTACAGGTAGCCGGCCTCGATGACCTGCGGCATGAACCGGTAGAAGAACGTCAGCAGCAGCGTGCGGATGTGGGCGCCGTCGACGTCCGCGTCGGTCATGATGATGATCCGGTGGTAGCGGATCTTCGAGAGGTCGAAGCTGTCGCCGATGCCCTCGATGCCGGCCCCGAGCGCGATGATCAGCGGGCGGACGTTCTCGCTGGCGACGATCTTGTCGAGTCGCGCCTTCTCGACGTTGAGGAGCTTGCCGCGCAGCGGCAGGACGGCCTGGAAGCGACGGTCGCGGCCCTGCTTCGCCGAACCGCCGGCCGAATCGCCCTCGACGATGTACAGCTCGCTCCGCGCGGGGTCGCGCTCCTGGCAGTCGGCGAGCTTGCCCGGCAGCGACAGGCCGTCGAGTGCGCCCTTGCGGATGACGAGGTCGCGGGCCTTGCGCGCCGCCTCGCGTGCCCGTGCCGCGGTGAGGCACTTCTCGATGATCCGGCGGCCGTCGCCGGGGTTCTCCTCGAGGTATTGGGTCAGGCTGTCCCCGACGGCCGCCTGGACCTGGCCCTTGACCTCGGCGTTGCCGAGCTTCGCCTTCGTCTGCCCCTCGAACTGGGGGTCGGTGAGCTTGACGCTGACCACCGCGGTCAGGCCCTCGCGGACGTCGTCGCCCGACAGGTTCGTGTCGTTGTCCTTGAGGATCCCCGACTTGCGCGCCCAGTCGTTCAGCGAGCTCGTCAGGGCCGCCCGGAAGCCGGTGACATGCGTGCCGCCATCGACCGTGTTGATGTTGTTGGCGAAGGCGAGGACGTTCTCGGTGTAGCTGTCGTTGTACTGGAGGGCGACCTCGACCATCGTCGGACCGTCACGGCGCTCGACGTAGATCGGTCGATGGTGGAGCGCCTCCTTGTTGCGGTTCAGATGGCGGACGAACGACTGGAGCCCGCCCTCGAAGTAGAAGCTTCGCTCGCGATCGCTGCGCTCGTCGACGAGCGTGATCCAGACGCCCTTCGTGAGGTAGGCCGACTCACGGAGGCGCTGGCTGATCGTCTCGAACGAGTACTCGATCGTCTCGAACATCTCGGGGTCGGCGAGGAACCGGGTCGTCGTCCCCCGCCGGCCGCTCGCCGACCCGATCCGCTTCACCGGACCGAGCGGCTTCCCGCGCTTGTATTCCTGGGCGTAGACGCCGCCGTCGCGGGCCGACTCCACGCGCAGCCACGCGGACAGCGCGTTCACGACGCTCACGCCGACCCCGTGGAGCCCGCCGGACACCTTGTAGCCGCCGCCGCCGAACTTGCCGCCCGCGTGGAGCACGGTGTGGACGACCTCGAGGGCGTCCTTGCCGGTCTTGTGCTTGCCGACCGGCACGCCACGGCCGTCGTCCTGCACCGTGACCATGCCGTCGGTCGCGATCGTCACCCGGATCGTCGTGGCGTGGCCCGCCATCGCCTCGTCGATCGAGTTGTCGACGACCTCCCAGACGAGGTGGTGGAGCCCGCGCGCGTCCGTCGAGCCGATGTACATGCCGGGGCGCCGGCGGACCGCCTCGAGCCCCTCGAGGACCTGGATGCTCGCCGCGGTGTAGTCGGCGCCGGCCGCCTTCTTGCGGGCCGTGGCGCCGCGGCCGTTCGTCGCGGTCGTCCGGGTGGCCTCTTCGGTCACGCGCTTCCTCCGATCAGGCGGTCGTAGAGCCGTCCGAGCTCCTCGTCGCTGTAGTACTCGATGACGATCCGGCCCCCGCGCCGCGTTCGCGCGACGTGGACCTTCGTGCCGAGGGCGTGGCGGAGGTCGTCCTCGACCCGCTCCAGGTCCGGGTCGGCGGGGCGGGCCTGTCGCTCCGCGGGCGCGGGCCGCGGCTCGCGCAGCCGGCGGACGAGCTCCTCGGTCTGGCGCACGGACAGGCCTTCGTCGACGACCGTCGGCAGGACCCGGTCCTGGTGCTCGACCGGCAGCCCGCCGATCGCCCGCCCGTGACCCTCGCTGATCGCCCCGGCCGCGATCGCCGCCTGCACGGGCTCGGCGAGATCGAGCAGGCGGAGCGTGTTCGCGACGGTGGAGCGCGCGCGCCCGACGCGAGCCGCGAGCGCCTCGTGCGTGAAGTCGAACTCGGTGATGAGCTGCCGGTACGCGGTCGCGGTCTCGATCGGGTCGAGGTCCTCGCGCTGGAGGTTCTCGACGAGCGCGAGCTCCAGCTGCTCCCGGTCGGCAAGCTGGCGGATGACGGCCGGGATCCGCTCGAGGCCGGCCATCCGGGCGGCCCGGACCCGTCGCTCCCCGGCGACGAGGCGGAAGCCGTCGAGGGTCTCGGTCACGAGGATCGGCTGGATGACCCCGTGCTCGGCGATGCTCGCCGCGAGCGTCCGCAGGGCGGGCTCGTCCATCCCGCGCCGTGGCTGGTAGGGGTTGCCGCGGATCCGTGCGATCGGGATCTCGTGCGTTCCGTCGTCGGCGACCCGCGCGGGGATGAGCGCTCCGAGACCGCGGCCGAGGCCGTGAGCCCGCTCCGGACGGACGGTCACGAATCGACCGCCGCGAGCGGCGTCCGGCCGGCGATCGCTTCCGGCCCGGCGGTCGGCGCGGCGCCCGTCACGGCGCTCAGCGGTCGATCCGGGTCACCGGGACCGACCGCCGTCCACGCGCTCGGGTGACTCGCCCGCCCATGCATCGCGGATCCAGCAGGGTTCGAAGCGCCACCGCGGATCCGCATCCGCGCCCGGATCTCATCGCCGAGCCGGCGATACGCATCGGCGCCCTTCGATGCCGGGGCGTAGCGCTCGATCGGCAGGCCGTGGCTCGGTGCCTCGGACAGTCGCACGCTGCGCGGGATCACCGTCTCGTAAACGGACGGCCCGAGGTGGCGACGCACTTCGGCCTCGACGTCGCCGGCGAGGTTCGTCCGCGCGTCGGCCATGGTGATGATGGCGCCTTCGATCTCGAGCTCCGGATTCAGATGCTCGCGGACGAGCTGGATCGTCCCGATGAGCTGGGAGACGCCCTCGAGCGCGTAGTACTCGGCCTGGATCGGGATGAGCACCGAGTCGGCCGCCGTCAGCGCGTTGACCGTCAGGAGTCCGAGCGACGGCGGGCAGTCGACGAGGATCACGTCGTACCCGGAGCGCACCGGTGCGATGAGCCGGGCGAGACGGCGCTCGCGCTGCTCCATCGTCGCGAGCTCGACCTCTGCGCCAGCGAGCGCGATCGACGCGGGCACGAGCGTCAGGTCCCGGATCGCGGTGTCCACGCCGAGCTCGGCCAGTGGCACGCCGTCGATCATCGCGTCGTAGATCGAGGTGGGGACCTCACGCCGCTCGATCCCGAAACCGCTCGTGGCGTTGCCCTGCGGGTCGAGGTCGATCAGCAGGACCCGGTCACCGGCGAGGGCCAGATGGGTGGCGACATTCACCACCGTCGTCGTCTTGCCGACCCCGCCCTTCTGATTGGCGCAGGCGATCGCTCGGGCCACTCAGGCGCCCATCAGGAGTTCGTCCACACGCACGATTCTAGCATCGGAGCGCCGATTCCTCCGGTTCAACGAGTCGTCGCGACGCGCCGCCCAGACGGTACCGCGCGAGACTCTACCGCGGGTTCACGAGCGCGGATCACGGCTCGGATTCCCCGCGCCGATCGACCGGCCGTTTCACGTGAAACAGCCGACGTGAGGTCCCACCGCCGAGCCGACGGCCGCGCTGCGGCCCTCGGGCCGTTGCCGCCCTCGGGACCCCGTGGGATACTGCGGCCGGCGCATCGACTCCGACTCCGGCGGCGTGCGGCGAGGCGCGCCGGCGAGCCAAGACACCACTCCGAGGACCACTCA
>JBFKVO010000119.1:0-4731 GCA_041639095.1 Candidatus Limnocylindrales bacterium
GTCACGCTGGGTCCGTCGCCGCTCGCCCGCCGTCGCCGCCTCCGGACGCCCCGTCCGCCCGGCGGGGGTATCCTCGCGTTGACAGCCCCGCCAGGTCCGTCAGCCCGAGGCCCGCTTCCGCGTGACCGCTCCGGCCGCACCTCGTCCGCGCCGCTCCTTGTCGTCCCGCTCCGCCGCCACCGCGTCGGCGTCTGCCCGGCGCGGGCAGGCCGGTCGCACCCGCACGAACGGCGCGCCGCCGGTCCTCGTCCGGCAGCTGCGCAACGGCATCGAGGAGAGCGTCCACCGTGGCGACATCGTCGAGGTCGACGCCGCCGGACGCGTCGTGCGCCAGCTCGGCGACCCGGATCGGCTCGTCGCCCTCCGGTCGTGCGTGAAGCCGTTCGGGCTGGTCGCGCTGCTCGAGGCCGGGGGCCAGCGTTCGCTCGATCTCGAGTCGTCGGAGATCGCGGTCATGGCCAGCAGTCATTCGGGCGAGGATCTCCACGTCCGGACGCTCCAGGGGATGCTGCGGAGGGCCAACCTGTCGCAGTCGCTGATCGCGACCGGTTCCGAGGGGATGCCGCTCGATGCGCTCACTGCGGCGCGCCTGGCCCGCGATGGCGAGAAGGCGGGCCCGATCCGTCATATGTGCTCCGGGCAACATACGGCGTCGCTCCTGCTGTCCAAGCTGCGGGGATGGGATCCGACCGACTACTGGCACGACGAGCATCCCGCGCAGGCCGCCTTCCGCGACGCGGTCGCGCGCGCGTTCGCGACGTCTCCGGACCGGCTCGTGACCGCGATCGACGGCTGCGGCGTGACGACGTTCGCGTTCCCGCTCCGCGAGGTCGCCCGAGCCTACGCGTTCCTCGCCGACCCGGGCGCGATCGCCGAGCGCGACCCGCGCCGCTCGGTGGCACCGTGGCTCCTCGTCATCCGCGATGCGATGCTCGCCCACCCCGAGATGGTGGGCGGGACCCACGATCGCCTCGACACCTCCCTGATGAAGGCGCTGCCGGGCCGGATCGTGTCGAAGGGCGGGATGGAGGCGCTGCGCGGGCTCGCGCTCCTGGCCGGCGATCGCCATGGTCGGGCGACGGGGGCAAGCGGCGTCGCGATCAAGATCGAGGACGGCGACGGCTACGACCGCGGCACCTGGGCGGCGACGGTCGAGGCGCTGCGGCAGGCCGGGGTCCTCGACGGGCAGGCACTCCGTGTGCTCGGGAGGTATCACCGCCCGCTGACGCTCGATCCACACGGGCGGGTCGGCGCGGAGGCGATCCCCTCGTTCGAGCTCGCGCCGGTCGGCGAGCTCATCCGCTGAGCTCGGGATCCCCGAGGCGCGGCGGGAACGTTCGCGAGCCGGCCCGATGACATTCGACCCGTATCGCGTGCTCGGCGTGGATCGGACGACCCCGATCGCCGAGATCAAGCGCGCCTATCGCCGGCTCGCGAAGGAGAACCACCCGGATTCTGCCGGCCCCGGCGCGCTCCGGCGGTTCCTCGAGATCCAGGCCGCGTACGAGGAGATCGTCGAGGGCAAGCCGCGTGCGCGGATGCCGGGCGGCGGGTCGGAGCCGGCGTGGCGCGCCGACCCGGAGCGGGCGCGGGCGACGCGCGACGCCTGGCGGCGGCGGTCCACGCGGGCGGACTCGGGGACGGGTCGAACGCGTGCGCGCGGGAGGACAGGGGAGACGGGGGAGCGACCTGGGACGGGCGCCGCGGGACCCGAGGGCGGGGCGGAGGACAGCGGCGGGAGCGCGGGCACACGACGGACCCCGCGCGGCGGATCGAAGCGCGCGACCCCCGGATCGACGACGTACGACGAGGCGGCGAACGAACCGTTCGATCCCGCCTGGGGCGGCGCGTCCTGGTACGGGCCGTCAAGCGGCACGTACTGGACGATCAACCCGAAGGAATACGCGGACCCGCGCAAGCACGGGCCGGAGTACCAAGCGCGCGCCCGGCGCGCCGCGGCCGCCCAGACCGGCGGCCCGGGCACGGAACCGGAGAGTCCCGCCGCCGGCGTCGGCGGTGCCACGGCCAAACCCGCAGGCGCCCCAGAGGACCCGGCCCGCGCCGACGCACGGACGGGGACCCGCGACGCGTCACGTCCACCGCCGCCACGGCCGCCTGCCGGGGGAAGGCGTACCCCGCGACCCGGGTCGGCCCGTCCCGCCGAGGAACCTGATCGGGTACCGGACGGTGCGAACGGGCAGATCTCGACGGACCGTGCCCGCCCCCGTCCCGCCTCGCCGGCGAGCGACGTGCCGCGGAGCGCCTCGCCCGGAACCGGGTGGTCAGCCCCCGGACCCGCGCCCGCCGCTTCCACGTCGCCCGGCTTCGGCGATGCAGCGCTCGCGGCCCTCCGCGCTCCGGGACGCGGGCTCACGGCGCTCATCGCGTGGCCGCCGATCGGCCTCGCGCTCGCCCTGCTCCACGGCGAGCTGACCGGCTGCTCCCGGTTCGCCGCGAGCTGCACGGACCCTGCGTCGCCCTGGCCGTGGCTCATCCAGCTGGCGGTGATCGCCGGGTTCCTCTTCGTCCCGCCGCTCGCCCGCCTCGCGGCGTTCGGGACCTACGGGATCGTCATCGTTGTGACCCCGCTGACCCTGTTCCTCGCGACCGGCGGCGGCTACGACCCCGAGCTCACGGCCCGTCTGCTGTTCGTGGGACTGGCCATCGCGTGGGTCGCCGGCGTGGCGATCGGGATCGCTCGTCGTCGCTGGCGGTCGGCGCCGTCGCCTCCCGTACCATGACGGCATGACCCGCCGGACCGCCTCGTCGGACCTCTCGACGGCCGCACAGGAATACCTCCTCGCGCTGCGGGCGATGGCCGCGCCCGATGGCCACGTGACGGCCTCGCAGGTCGCCCGCAAGCTCGGCGTCACCACCCAGGCCGCGAGCGAGATGTTCCGGCGCCTCACGCACGACGGGCTCGTCGCCCATCGCGAGGGGCGGCACCTCGTCCTCACGACGGCCGGGCGCACCGCAGCCGACACGATCTTCCGCCGCCATGCGCTCTGCGAATGGCTGCTCACGTCGATCGTCGGGCTCGGCTGGGCCGAGTCGGACGCCGAGGCCGAGCGACTCCAGGCTGCCATCTCGCCGCGGGTCGAGGCGCGGCTGGACGAGCTCCTCGGGCACCCGCAGACGTGCCCGCACGGCAACCCGATGGATGCCGAGACGGCGAAGCGACGGCCCGCAGGCGAGCCGCTGAGCGAGCTCGAGGCCGGGACGCGGGCGACGATCTACCGGATCACCGAGGAGGCCGAGGAGGATGCCGGCCTGCTCTCGTACCTCGAGGCGCGCGGCCTGCGGCCGGGCGCCCACGTGACGATCCTTGCCCGCTCGGAGTCGCTCGATTCGCTCACGCTCGACGGCCCGTTCGGGCGGGCGACGCTCGGCCTGCGGCCCGCGGCCCTCGTCCGCGTCCTGCCGGGCGAGGCGGACCCGGCGCTCTTCCACCGGGTCCCGGCCGGATCGTGACCGACCAGCGCCCGCCTGCCGCCGACGCTGGCATGCTGCCGACGCCGCCGCCCGCGGCGATCCGCGTCCGGATCGCCCCCAGCCCCACTGGGCCGCTCCACATCGGGACGGCGCGGACGGCGCTGTTCAACCACCTCTTCGCGCGGCACCACGGCGGGACCTTCCTCCTCCGGCTCGAGGACACCGACGTCGCGCGCAACAGCGAGGCATTCGAGCGGGACATCCTGACGGGCCTGCACGCGCTCGGGATCGCCTGGGACGAGGGACCGGATCCGGACGGGGGAGCGGACCACGGGGCGTACGGCCCGTACCGCCAGATGGCGCGGCTCGAGCGCTATACCCTGGCCGCCGCCCGACTGCGCGAGGCGGACCTCGCCTACCCCTGCTACTGCACGCCGGCCGAGCTCGAGGCGGAACGGCGCCGCCAGGAGGCCGCGAAGCTGCCACCCCGCTACAGCGGCCGCTGCGCCACGCTGACCCCCGAAGAGCGGGCGGCGTTCGAGGCCGAGGGCCGGCGGCCGGCGCTCCGCTTCCGGATCCCGGCAGGCACGATCGCGTTCGACGACCTCATCCGCGGCCGGGTCGAGATCGACGGCTCGGCGCTCGGCGGCGATCTCGTGATCCTGCGTGCCGACGGGACGCCCCTCTACCACTTCACGGTCGTCGTCGACGACGCCGAGATGGCGATCACCCACGTGATCCGCGGCGAGGACCACCTGACGAACACGGCGAAGCACGTGCCGCTGTTCGAGGCGCTCGGCCACCCCGTCCCGGTGTTCGCCCACCTGCCGCTCATCCTCAACCCCGACCGGACGAAGATGAGCAAGCGGAAGAGCCAGACCGCCGTCCGCGCCTACCTCGACGAGGGATTCCTGCCCGAGGCGATCGTCAACTACCTCGCGTTCCTCGGCTGGTCGCCCGGGACGGAGGAGGAGATCTTCTCGCTCGCCGAGCTCGAGCGGCGCTTCGACCTCGACGCCGTCCAGAAGGGCGGCGCGGTCTTCGATCGCGAGCGTCTGCTCTGGCTGAATGGCCAGTGGATCCGGCGGCTCGATGCGGACGAGCTGGTCGATCGACTGCGGCCAGTCCTCGCCGCCGAGCTGGACGCGGGCCGGATCGACCGGCTGCCGACCGACGACGAGGTGCGCGCGCTCGTGCCGATCGTCCAGGAGCGGCTGCCGACCCTCGGCGCGATCGGCGACCTCGTCGGGTTCCTGTTCACCGACCGGATCGAGCACGACCCTGCGACGCTCGTCCCCA
>JBFKVO010000120.1:0-4672 GCA_041639095.1 Candidatus Limnocylindrales bacterium
AACGGCGGCGGCTACCAGGTCTGGCTCGCTCACGGCTCCGGGCTGTACACGACGTACAACCACATGGCGGGCGTGTCCGTCGGGCGCGGCCAGTCGGTCGGGCGCGGCCAGAAGGTGGGCCGGATCGGGACGTCGGGCTGGTCGACGGGACCGCACCTCCACTTCGAGGTATGGATCGGCCCGATCTGGAACGGCGGCTACCGCGTCAACCCGCTCCGCTACTTCTGACCCGGGCTCGCCCGCGCGAGGTGCCGCGAGCCTGGCAGGCCGCCGCGTCGACGTGAGCGGGACCGCGCGGATCGCGTGAGAAGATAGCCGCCGTGTTCCTCGACCGCGTGAAGATCCTGGTCGCCGCCGGCGCCGGCGGGGACGGCGCCGCGACGTTCCGGCGCGAGGCCCACGTCCCGCGCGGCGGCCCCGACGGCGGGGACGGCGGCCGCGGCGGATCCGTCCTGCTCACCGTCGACGCCGGCCAGACGACGCTCCGCGACTACCAGCACCGCCATCACTTCCGCGCCGGTTCGGGCGGCGCCGGCACGCGCGCTCGCCGGCACGGAAAGGCCGGCGAGGACCTCGTGCTCTCCGTGCCGCCGGGGACCGCGGTCTTCGACGACGCGACAGGCGACCTCCTCGCCGACCTCGTGAGCGCCGAGCAGACCGTGCGCATCGCGCGCGGCGGGCGCGGCGGCCTCGGGAACACCCACTTCAAGTCGGCGACCCACCAGGCGCCGAAGCACGCGCAGCGGGGCGAGCCCGGCGAGGAGCGCTGGATCCGCCTCGAGTTGCGGCTCATCGCCGACGTCGGCCTCGTCGGCCTCCCGAACGCGGGCAAGTCGACGCTCCTTGCCGCGCTCACCGCGGCCCGGCCGAAGATCGCTGACTACCCGTTCACGACGCTCGAGCCGAACCTCGGCGTCATGGACCTCGGCGAGCTCGACGAGCGACGGCCCACGATCGCCGACGTCCCGGGCCTCATCGAGGGTGCGAGCGGCGGTGCCGGCCTCGGCCACGCGTTCCTGCGCCACGTGGAGCGGACGCGCGTCCTCGTCCACGTCGTCGACGGTGCGTCGCGCGACCCCGAGTGGGACCACCAGGTCATCCGCGACGAGCTGGAGGCGCACGACCCGGCGCTCCTCGCGAAGCCGATCGTCGTCGCGCTCAACAAGCTCGACCTGCCGGCGGCCGCGGCGGCGTGGCCGCCCTTCCGCGCCGCGCGGGAGCGTGAGGGCGGGCCCGTCCTCGGCATATCGGCGGTGACGGGGGAGGGGATCGGCGAACTCCGGGCCCTCCTCGCCGAGCTGCTGCCGGACGCCGATGCCGACGACGCGATCCCCCAGCCGGCGGGCATCGTGGTCCACCGGATCGAGGCCGATCCCGACGCCTTCACGGTCGACACGGACCCGGACGGAGCGTTCCGCGTGCGCGGCCGCCGGATCGAGCGGATCGCGGCGCAGGCGAACTTCGACGTCGAGGAGTCGGCGGAGCGGTTCCAGCGCGACCTCGAGCGGCTCGGCATCGAGGCCGAGCTTCGCCGTGCCGGCGTCCAGGCCGGCGACGTCGTCCGGATCGGCCGGACCGAGCTCGAGTGGGACGACGCGCGCTGGGTGATCGGGTGAGCGGCGGATCGTCGACTGAGCGGGTCGGCGTCCTCGGCGGCACGTTCGACCCGGTCCACCTCGGCCACCTGCTCCTCGCGGACCAGGCGCGCGACACGCTGGGTCTCGCACGGGTCCTCTTCGTTCCGGCCGCGCGGCCGCCGCACAAGCCCGATGCGCGGCACACCGCCGTGGAGCGTCGTGCCGCGATGGTCGCGCTCGCGATCGGGGACGATCCCGGGTTCGAACTGTCGCGGGTCGAGCTCGACCGCCCGGGGCCCTCCTACAGCGCCGACACGCTCGAGCAGCTCGCCGCATCGTTCGCGGAGCGCGGCGAGGCGGTCGAGCTCGTGTTGCTGCTCTCGGCCGAATCGTTCCGGGAGTTCGCCGGCTGGCATGAGCCGCGGCGGATCCTCGCCGCGGCCCGTGTCGCCGTGCTGCCACGGGCCGGGTACCCCGATCCCGACCCTGCCTGGCTGGGAAGGGACCTCGCCGATCTCGGCTCGCGGGTCGCGATCCTCGACGCCGCCCGGATCGCGATCTCGGGCCGCGAGATCCGCGCCCGGGTCGCCGCCGGGCGGTCGATCCGCTACCTCGTGCCGCGTGCCGTCGAAGCCTACATCGACGACCATTCCCTCTATCGTCAGGATGGCGCGCCCGCGCCCGACCCCGCCGAAAGGACCGCCGCCTCGTGACCGATCCCGCCGAGCTCGCGACCCCCCGCCCCGACGGCCTGCCCTCCCGCACCTCCCCTCCGCCCGGAGCGGACCGGGCGGCGCTCGACCTCGCCCGCCGGATCGTGGAGATCGCCGAGGACAAGAAGGCGGCGGACATCGTGCTCCTCGACGTGTCGGCGCTGACGACGCTCGCCGACCACTTCGTCATCTGCTCCGGTGGCTCCGAGCGCCAGCTCGACGCGATCGCCGACGCGATCGTCGAGGACCTTCGCGCGGAGGGCACCCGTCCGATCGGCCGCGAGGGCGTCGCGGCGTCGCATTGGGTCCTCCTCGACTTCGGCGCGGTGATCGTCCACGTGTTCACGCCGCCCGAGCGCGACTACTACGCGCTCGAGAAGCACTGGTCCGAGGCGCGGACGGTCCTCCGCGTCCAGTGACCGCGCCGGCGACCCATCCCGTCGGGCCGGGCCGGGCGCGCGGGATGTACCGGGCCGCCCCGTACCGATGGGTCATGCCGACCGGTGGAGCGCGTCCATAGCATCCCCGGCGATGGGCGGTCGTCCGGCCGTCCCACCCCGAGGTCGCACGCGTCCATGGCTCGCTCCCGCGAACGCTGCCCCGTCTGCAGCCACCGCCTCATCACGACCCGCTTCGACACGACGTTCCGGATGGACGATCGGAGCGAGCGGCTCTGCTTCGGGATCCCGGGCGGGCTGTGCGAGGACTGCCACCAGCTCTACATCGACCCCGAGCTGATCGAGCTCCTCGATCTCGGCGAGGGGCGCTGCGTGTTCGCGATCGAGAGCGACCTCGTCGTCCAGGAGCAGGCCTGGTCGAGCTAGGTCTCGATCGTCACCGGCCGCCGGGAACCCCGCCGGCCCCGATCACGCCCGACCGCTAGCGCTGCGGCGACGCGGACCCGTCGGTCGGAGGGGCGACCCGCTCCGTCAGCCAGAGCACGAACGCCATCCGGTGCTGCGCGTCGCCCACGGGCGTGCCCGGCGCCCCCTTGACCGTGGCGTCCACCTCGACGAGGCCGTGGAGCGCCTCCTCGAGCTCGGCGGCGGTCCATGCGCGTGCCTGGCGGACGAGCTGCTCGGCACGGTACGGGTTGAGCTTCATCGTCCGCACGAGCGAACCGGCCGCCTCTCCCTCCGCGAGCCGGTAGGCGATCTCGAGCAGCTCGCGGATCCTCCGGTGGAGGACCGCGAGGAGGACCGGCTCGGGTGTCGTGGCGAGGAGGCGCTCGAGCATCTCGATCGCACGGCCTGTTCGGCGCATCCCGATCGCGTCGGTGAACGCCCAGATCGACGCCGGGACGGCCTCCGCGACGAGCGCCCGGACGTCGTCGGCGGCGATCGGGCCCTCGGGGCGGTAGAGCGCGAGCTTGTCGAGCTCCATCGCCGCCAGCTGGCCCTGGCGACGCCTGTCGATGTCGTTCTCGGTCACGAAGCCGCCCACCCGCGTCGCGAGCTCCTTCGCGGCGCCGGGCGCCAGTGCCAGCCCGCGCTCGCGCGCCCGCGCCTCGACCCATGCCGTGAGGCCCCCGGCCGACGGTGCCTGGAAGCGGCGGACGTCGCCCCCGCGCGCGGCGATCGCCTCGACGACCGGCCGGTGCGGCGGTTCGCGCCGGCCCGCATCGGTCTCCTCGACGATGACGAGCGCGTTGCCGGCGGCGATCCGGTCGAGGAGGGCGAGCAGCGCGTCGCGGTCCTCGCCGCGACGCACGAGGGGTCCGGCGCCGCCGACGACGACGAGCGTGCCGGCCCCGAACATCGGGGCGGTCGCGAGCCGCTCGGTGATCGCGGACAGGATCGTCGCGGGCGAACCGGCATCGCCGCGCGTCCGCCAGCGTTCGGGGGGCTCGCCGAGACCGGCCGCCATCCGCTCCCGGAAGGCCGCCGTCGCGGCTTCGAGGCCGTACGCGTCGTCGCCCCAGTAGAACGCGAGCGACGTCGAGGCCGGTGGGCCGGGGCGCGCGTCGCGGGTCGCCGGGGCCGTCATCGAGCCGATGGTACAGGGTGCGGCGCTCGGCCCCGACCTCGACGCGGGCGACTGCCCGACCCGGGATCGCACAGCCGAACAGGGGCGTCGTCAGCACCGTGGCGGCGGCCGATCGCATGCCGTCGGCCTCACTCGGCTGGACGTCGGCCGCCGTGCGGCCCGGACGACCGCCCGAGATGCGGACGTCGACGCGATCGGCCGAGAACCTGACGCTGACCGACCCGTCGCGGTCGGTCCGGTAGACCCGCCGCGCGATCGCGGCGAGCCGGTCGAGCGTGGCGCGCGCCGGGTGCCCGTACGGGTTCCCGGCGCCGGCGGATGCGATGGCGATCGTGGGGCGTGCGGCCGCGAGGAACGCGTCCGTCGTCGCCGTCCGGCTCCCGTGATGGGCGACCT
>JBFKVO010000121.1:0-4665 GCA_041639095.1 Candidatus Limnocylindrales bacterium
GGCCACGTCCTCGCCGCGTCGGCCGATCCCGCGGGGTCTGCGATCGAACTGCTCGCCGGCCGGGAGCCCGTGGACGGCCGGCCGACGGCGTTCGTCTGTCGAGGCTTCACCTGCCGCCTTCCTGTGACCGAGCCCGACGCCCTCCACGCCCAGCTCGCCGGCGGCGACGGCTGAGCCACACCGGCGGCGCTCGATGACGGAGGACGCGGCACGAGGGTCGGGCCGGGCCTTCACGATCCGCGCCGTCCGCGGACCCGAGATGGCGGAGCTGGGGGAGCTGACCGTCACGGCCTACCGCGACGCCGGCGAGACGGACGTGAGCTACGAGCCGGAGCTGCGCGACGTGGCGACACGTGCCGCGCTCGTCCCCGTGCTCGTCGCGGTCGAGGAGGGGACCGGTCGCCTGCTCGGCGGCATCACGTACGTGCCGGGCCCCGGGCCGTACCACGAAGGCGAGTTCGGCGACGCGGCGGCGTTCCGGATGCTCGCCGTCGCCGGCGACGCCCGTGGCCGTGGGGTCGCCCGTGCCCTCGTCGCCGACGCGATCGCACGCGCCCGCGCCGACGGGCGGACCGCGATCGGGATCTTCACCCGGCCGTTCATGACCGCGGCGCACCGGCTGTACGAGTCCGTCGGGTTCGCGCGCGTGCCGGATCTCGACTGGGAGTTCGAGCCGGGCGAATGGCTGCTCGCCTACCGGCTCGATCTGGGGGAGGACGGGCCATAGCGCCGACCGACCGACCGCCCGACGCCGCCCCGGCCCCGCCACCGCCGCCCGTCCCCGCGTCGACGGTCGTCCTCCTGCGACCGGTGGGTCACGCGTTCGAGGTCCTTCTCACCCGGCGCCCGGCGACGATGGCGTTCGGTCCCGACATCCACGTCTTCCCGGGTGGCCGCGTGGACCCGGCCGACGCGACGTCGGCGATGCTGCAGGCCGCCGGCGTCGACCCGGCCACGGCGGCCGACCGCCTCGGCCTCGGACTCGCGCCGGACGGCGGGCTGACCCCCGACGAGGCGCTGGCCCACCACGTCGCGGCCGTCCGCGAGACGCTCGAGGAGACGGGCGTGCGGGTGGTCGCGACCGACCTCGTGTCGCTCAGCCGGTGGGTCACGCCGCCGTCGATGCAGCGCCGCTTCGACGTCCGGTTCTTCGCAGCGATCGTCCCGCCCGACACGCTCGTGACGCGGGCGTCGAGCGAGGTCGTGGCCACCGCGTGGATGACGCCGGCACACGCCCTCGACCGTGCGGCGTCCGGCGAGATCACGCTCTGGCAGCCCACCTTCGTCACGCTCCAGCAGCTCGACGGGCTCCGCGACCTGGACGCGGTCCGCGCTGCGTTCGCGCCGGGCGACGCGCCCGGACCGCCCGAGCTCGAGAGGATCGCGCGGAACCGCGTGCGCGCGGACGCATGCTGGGCGGCCGGGATCCCCGGGCGGCGGGCGACCGGCTGGCTCGTCGGCGAGCGCTCGCTCGCCGTCGTCGATCCGGCGGACCCGACCGGCGTCACCTCGGACGCCATCGTGGCGTGGGCGACCGCGGACGGCGCCCGCCTCGCGGGCGTCGTCGTCACGGACCTCGCCCCGGAGCGCCACGCCGGGGTCGAGATGCTCGCGCACGGACTCGGTCTCCCGGTCGCCGGACCGGCCGCGCTCGCCGCGCGCGCTCCCTACCCGATGACCGGGCTGGCAGTCGACGAGCCGGTCCCGTTCGGGGACGCCGCATTCACGCTGGCGACCGCGCGCGTGGGGTGACCGCCGTCAGGCGGACCGGGGCGTCGACGGCCCTGCGCGCCACGTGCGCATCGCCGCGAACCACGCCCGGTTCGCGAAGATCGCGACGAACACGCCGCCGTAGAGGACCGCGAAGACCAGCGGTACTTCGTTGAACCCGCTCGCGAGTGCGCTCGTGCCGTACAGGAAGACGACGACCGCGAGGACGTTGACGGCGACGATCCAGTACCGGCCCGTCCGCGCGGCGAGGCCGATCCCGAGGAGGACGACGTCGATCGCGACCGATCCGGCGATCACCGCGCCCGGCACGGCCCCGCCGAGCGCGCCGCCGCCGGACAGCGTGGCGACGAGATCGACGATGCTCCCGACGATGAGGATCGCGGCAGCCAGTTCGATCGCAGCCGGCCGTCGCGGTGCCCGGCGCGGGTTCCGGGGTCGCTCGTCGTCGAGGGTGCCGGTCGGTCGACGCGATCCGCCAGCATGCGGGAGTCCGGCCGGGTCGTGCCCCGCCGGCTCGCTCAGCTCGACGGCCCGTCGTCCTTCGGGGCCTCGTCGTCCGTCCGCTTGCCGCTCAGCTCGTCGCGCATGTTCCGCGCGCCACGCCCGAGCATCGCGCCGATCTCGGGCAGTGTCTTCGGGCCGCGGATGAGGACGACGATGACCAGGATGACGATCAGGACGATGACGAGGTCCGGCATACGAGCGATGGTACTCCGCCCGGCTCCGGTCCGGCGTGCCGTCAGCGGGGGCGCAGCGCGACCGGGACGACGAGCCGCAGGCTCGTGTGGGTCGCTGAGAACGACACGACCTTGTTGTCGACGAGGCCGGCGGCCTTCGCGGCCGCGATCACCTCGATGTCGCGAAGGGTGGCGTCGCGGCCCTTGCGGGACACGACCCAGATCGCGCCGTTCGGCCGCAGCCGAGCCCGCAGGTCGGCGAGGACGGTGAGGTCGCCGGGATCGTCGGCGGCGACGAACACGAGGTCCGTGTCGGCCATCGGCGCCCCGAGGCTGACGTCCGCCGTCCGCTTGCGCACCTCCGCCTCGAACGTCGGGTCGTCGATGGCGACGATCGCGACCCGCATCCGGGGACGGACGCCGAGCTTGTCGAGGCGGGGCGCCGTGTACGTCCGTTCCACGGCGGGTATCGTGCCACGGTGACATCCCCCGACGGTCCGCTCCTCGTCTTCGGCCCGCGCTCCGGGTCCTATGACTTCGGGGGCGGGCATCCGCTGACGCCGCTCCGCTTCGCCCCCGGGATCGACCTGCTGCGGGCCGTGGGCGCGGAGCCCGGGCTCGCGCCGGAGCCGGCGACCGACGAGGTCCTCGCCTGGATCCACGAGGCGGGCTACCTCGGGATCGTCCGGCGGATCTCGCGCGATCCGTCGGCCGCGCCCGCAGCCGGGGTCGGCCCCGGCGACGTCCCCGCCTTCCCCGGGATGCACGAGGCCGGCGCGATGGTCGCCGGCGGTTCGCTCCGGGCGATGGAGGCGATCCTGCGCGGCGATATCGACCACGCCCACCATCCGGGCGGCGGTCTGCACCACGCGATGCCGGCCCGGGCGGCCGGGTTCTGCATCTACAACGATCCCGCCCTCGCCGTCGCCGCCGCCCGGCGCGAGGGTCTGCGCGTGCTCTACGTGGATCTCGACGTCCACCATGGCGACGGGGTCGAGGCCATCCACCGCCACGATCCGGGGGTCCTCACGGTGTCGATCCACGAGTCCGGCGAGTACCTGTTCCCCGGGACGGGGCGCCTCGACGAGGTCGGGACCGGCGCGGCCGCCGGGACGGTCGTGAACGTACCGCTCGAGCCGAGGACCGGGGAAGGCGGCTGGCTTCGCGCCGTGGAGCGGGTGCTGCCCGAACTCGCGGCCGCGTTCGGACCGGACGTGATCGTCTCCCAGCACGGCTGCGACACGCATGCCTGGGATCCCCTCGCACACCTGCGCGTGACGACGACCGCGATGGGGGCGGCCGCCCGCCTCGTCGACTCGGTGGCGCACCGCTGGGCGGGCGGCCGCTGGCTCGCGACCGGCGGCGGCGGCTACGAGCCGTATCGTGTCGTCCCGCGGGCGTGGACGCTCACCTGGCTCGCCGGCGCCCACCGCGAGCCGCCGGACGCGCTCCCGCCGGCGTGGCGGGAGCGCTGGGCGGCCGACGCCCGCGCGTTCGGGACCTTCCCGCTGCCCGAGCGCTTCGACGACGAGCCGAACGCCGGGATCCCCGTGGACGGCACCCAGCTCGAGGCCGACAAGCGGGCGGGCGCGATCGCCGACGTCGTCCGACAGCTGACCGTCCCGGCGCTCGTGACCGAGGCGGTCGACCGGGGCTGGTGGTCGCCGCTCGATGCCCCGGACCGCGCCCGGTCGTCGGGGGCGGACGCGATCGCGGCCGGGGCCGCGGGCGCGGTCACGATCGTGCCGCGGATCGACGCTGCCGCGTGGGCGAGCCACCCGCTCGTTCCGCGCGTCCTCGCCCCGGCCGACGCCGGCGACGCGCACCGGATCGTCGCCGCCGCCCTCGCCGACACCGACGCGGCCGTCCGGGTCACGGCGGCGACGTCCGACGGGAGCGTCGTCGGCGCGCTCGTGTCGGCAGCCTCGGCGAGCCGGGCCGGGACGCGCGCGATCCTCGGGCTGGGCGTGGCGCCCGCGTTCCGGCGGAAGGGACTCGCGCGGCGCATCCTCGCCGCCCACCTTGACGACGCGAGCGCCGGGGAACGCTGGGAGGCGACGATCGGCGTCGGCGAGCGCGACGTCGCCGAGCCGCTCGAGCGGAAGACGCGAACCGCGGTCGCGCTCGGTCTTCTCGAGGGGGCCGGGTTCAGCGTGCGACAGATGCAGGACGGGATGGGTCGCGGCGAGATGCTGGCGCTGCTCGCGAACCGCGACTGACGGACGACGGACCGCCGGCCGGGCCCCGGGGCCCCGCC
>JBFKVO010000122.1:0-4658 GCA_041639095.1 Candidatus Limnocylindrales bacterium
CGTCGGCCGCCGAAGGTGTCGCCCTCGCCGGCGGCCGGGTCACGAACTTCACCGCGGGCCAGGGCCTCGTGCTCATGAAGGAGGTCCTCCACGTCATCTCCGGCAAGCGCCTGCCGGTCGTGTTCCACGTCGGCGCCCGTGCCCTCACGAGCCAGGCCCTGAACATCCACGCCGGCCACGACGACGTGATGGCCGTCGCCGACACCGGCTGGGCGATCCTGTTCGCCCGCAACGCCCAGGAGGCGGCGGACCTCGCGGCGATCGCGCGACGCGTGGCGGAGGCGTCGGAGACGCCCTTCATCGTCGCCCAGGACGGCTTCCTCACGACCCACACGATGGAGAACGTCCTCCTGCCCGAGGACGAGCTGCTGCACGAGTTCGTCGGCGACCCCGCGCTCCATGTCCGCGACCTGTTCGATCCGGCCGAGGGCCTCATGAGCGGCGTCCTCCAGAACCAGGACAGCTACATGAAGGGCCGGATCGGACAGCGCGCCTACACCGATCGCATCCCCGAGCTCCTCGACGAGGCATTCGACGCGTGGGCGGAGCGGACGGGTCGCCGCCACGGGCGGATCGCCGCGTACCGGACCGAGGGCGCGCACGAGATCCTCGTCGCGATGGGCACGATCGCCGACACGGCGATCGCCGTCGTCGACCACCTCCGCGAGCAGGGCCGGCCGGTCGGGGCCGTGACCGTGACGGCGTTCCGCCCGTTCCCCGGCGAGGAGCTCGCGCGCGCCGTCGCCGGCGCGCGGGCGGTCGGCGTCGTCGAACGGACCGATGAGGCCCTCGCCCAGAGCAATCCGCTCGCCCGCGAGCTCCGCTCGGCGCTGTACGACATCGCGGCGGAGGGCGGACTCGTGCCGCGGGTCCTCTCGATCTCCGCCGGCCTCGGCTCGCGCGACGTGGCAGCCGGCGACCTGGTCGCGGTCTTCGACCGGCTCGCCGACCGCGGCGAGCAGCCCGAGCGCCGCTTCGTCCTTGGCATCCGCCACTCGATGGCGCTCGAGCGGCAGCCCCTCGATCTCCGGCCGCCCGGCGCGTACAGCCTGCGCGGGCACTCGATCGGCGGGTTCGGCAGCGTGACGACGAACAAGCTCGTCGCGACGCTTGCCGGCGAGCTGTTCGGGAAGCACGTCCAGGCGTATCCGCGGTACGGGTCCGAGAAGAAGGGTCTGCCGACGACGTACTTCCTGACGATCGCGGACGCGCCCATCCGGCTCCACGCCGAGCTCGACCGGGTCGACTTCGTGCCGCTCCACGACGCATCGGCGTTCGGCCTCGGCGACCCGCTCGCGGGCCTCGTCGACGGGGGAACGCTGTTCCTCGAGTCGAAGCGCGAGACGCCCGATGCGATCTGGGCATCGATCCCCGCGACGGCCCGCGCCGAGATCCTGGCCCGCGGCATTCGCGTCGCGGCCCTCGACACGATCGCGCTGGCCGAGGCGAACGCGCCCCGTCCCGACCTCGTCGTGCGGATGCGCGGCGTCGCGCTCGTCGGCGTGTTCCTGCGCCTGTCGCCGTTCGCCGAGCGGGCCGGCCTCGGGCGGGACGATCTGCTCGCGGCGGTCCGCGAGCGCCTCACGCGCTTCTTCGGCAAGCGCGGCAGCAGCGTCGTCGATGCGAACCTCGCCGTCATCACGGCCGCGTACGACGGCGTCATCGACGTCACCGGAGCAATCGGCGCCGACGGGGCGGATCCCGGCGCACCGGCCGGGGCGGCCGGACGGACCCCGGAAGGAGCGATCCCATGACCACGACCCAGCGTCCCCTGACCGTCGGCGACTGCATGGCGCTCGAGCCGATCGTGATCCGTGCCGACGCGCCCCTCGGCGAGGCGGTCCGACTCCTCCACGAGCACCACATCCATGGTGTCCCGGTCGTGGACGGCGGCGGGTCCGTTGTCGGCGTCCTGTCACAGACCGACCTTGCCCGCGCACGATCGACGGAGTACCTCTGGGCGAACTGGCCGGGCCTGGCCGTCCGCCACCTGATGACGAGCCCGCCGATCACCGTGCATCGCTCGACGCTGCTCACGACCGCGGCGCGGAAGATGGAGCGCCACCACATCCATCGCCTCGTCGTCGTGGACGACGACGATCCGACGATCCCGATCGGCGTCCTTTCGACCTCCGACCTCATCGCCGCGCTCGCGGTGGAGACGGGCGACGGGGAGGGACCGGCCGGCGATGGCTGACACCGTGCTCACCGAGGACGCCCCGCTCGTCAAGGAGACGGGCGAGCTCAAGGAGGCGCACGAGACGCGCCTCGCGACGCTCGTGCCGCCGCTGTTCGACACGGCCGCCTACGTCGAGGACTTCGGTCGGACGATCGTGCCGGCGTACCGCCGCGGCATCGCCGACGCGGAGATGCCGGCCGATGCCGGCCTCGCGCGGAGCATCATCCCGCCGGGCACCTCGGCCACGCGGGACTTCAGCCGGCTCGCCCCGCGGATCCCCGAGTTCCTGCTCGAGAAGTGTGTCGGCTGCATGGCTTGCGTGAGCGCGTGCCCGGACACCGCGATCGTCGCCAAGGTGGTCCCGGAACCGGAGCTCGCCCCCGCGATCGAGGCGTTCGCCGCCGATCAGCCCGATCCGGAGGCCGCCACCGCGTCCCTCGAGCAGCGCTTCGCGCCGACCCAGAAGTACGGCGACGTCCCTGCGAAGAAGGGCATCGAACGCGGCTCCTTCGGGATCTTCGTGGATCCCGTCCACTGCAAGGGCTGCGCCGAGTGCGTCGAGGTGTGCGCCGCCCTCGGTCACGATGCCCTCGTGATGATCGACAAGGTCGACGAGGAGGAAGCCACCGGCGGCTCGACGCTGGAGCGGTTCGCGCGCGACATGGCCTTCTACCGCATGCTCCCGACGACCCCGGCCGAATACCGCAACGAGAAGGCGCTCGCCGACCTCATGCTCGGTGAGAACGCCCTCGGCTACGTCGGTGGGGCCGGCTCGTGCGCCGGCTGCGGCGAGGCGTCCGCGATCCGGATGCTCGTGGCGGCGACGCGCCAGGTCCACGGCCCCGAGTCGATGGGCGTGGTGGCGGCCACCGGCTGCAACACGGTCTACAGCAGCACGTATCCCTTCAACCCGTACCTCGTCCCGTGGACGTCCTCGCTGTTCGAGAACTCGCCCGCGGTCGCGCTGGGGATCCGGACGCGCTGGGATGCCCAGGGCCACGAGGACCGTCGCCTGTGGGTCATCGGCGGCGACGGGGCGATGTACGACATCGGATTCCAGGCGCTGTCGCGGATGATCGCGAGCGGCGCCGACATCAAGGTCCTCGTCCTCGACACGCAGGTCTACTCGAACACCGGCGGGCAGGCATCCACGGCGTCGTTCGGCGGCCAGGTGACGAAGCTGTCGGCGTTCGGGGCGGCGCTCCACGGCCGGCCGGAGCCGCGCAAGGAGCTCGGGCGGATCCTCATGGCGCACGGCGAGGTCTACGTGGCGCAGACGACGCCCGCCCACCTCAACCACTTCTACCGGGCGGTCATGGATGCGAACGAGTACCCGGGTCCCGCGATCGTGATCGCCTACACCCCGTGCCAGCCGGAGCACGGCATCGCCGACGACGCCTCGTCGCGGCAGGCGAAGCTCGCCGTCGAGTCGCGGGCGTTCCCGCTGTGCACGTACGACCCGCGTCGCGGCTCCACCTTCGCCGAGCGGCTCTCGCTCCAGGGCAACCCCGCGATCCGCGAGGACTGGGCGAAGTCGCCCGACGGCACCCAGATCGATTTCCTCACGTTCGCGAAGACCGAGGGCCGGTTCGCGCCCCACTTCGGTGGGGACGGCACGCCCACGGATGAGATCGTCGCGACGCGCGACGAGCGCCTCGCCAACTGGCGGACCCTGAAGGAGCTGGCTGGCGTAGGATGACGGTCAGGAGGTGCCGCCATGACCGATCTGTTCGACGTCACCGACCTCGAGGAGCCGGGTGAGCCCGGGACCTCGTTCACCCTGACCGACGAGGGCTGGCAGGCGATCGCGTACGAAGCGCCCGGCGACGACTGGGAGCTCCTGGCCGACGGCAGCTTCCGGAGCCTCGACGGCAAGACCCGCTCGTTCCCCCTGGACAACCCGGCGGGCGACTGACCCCGGCGCGGCGACGCTGCGCTGGCGGACGACGGTCCCTCGTCAGGCGGGTGCGGCTGCCCCGCGTGCCTCGTCGTCTGCGGCCGGGCCGCCCGCCGGCGTCCGCCGTTCCATCGCCGCGTAGAGCGCGACGATGGCGATCGCGAGCGTCGCGATCCCGCCGATGAAGGTCGCCGTCAACGGCGACGCCGCGTCGAAGCTCCCGAGGTCGCGCGCCGCCGAGACCAGGATCATCGCGATCGAGATCACCTCGGCCTCGAGCACGATCCGCGCTGCCGCCCACCGCGGGTCCAGCGCGATCCCGATCCCGACGAGGCCCGGCAGCGCGAACATCGCGCTCATCACCCTCGTCGTGAGCGGCGTGAGGGTCCATGGCCATGCCGCGCCCACTTCGACCGGGGCGGCGAAGAGCGCCGCGGACACGACGATCATCGCGATCCCGACGAGACCGAAGAAGGTGCGGGCTGCGCGCGGCAGGACGAGGTCGCCCCGCACCGGCATCGCCGGGCGCGCCCCCTGGCGAAGCCAGACGAGGAGGATGAGCGGCGGGGCCACGACGTAGAG
>JBFKVO010000123.1:0-4638 GCA_041639095.1 Candidatus Limnocylindrales bacterium
CCGCCGACGCGGCCCTCCTCGCCGAGGATCTCCAGCGCTCCCGTGAACGGATCGTCGCGGCGGGCGAGGACGAGCGGCGGCGGCTCCGGCGGGACCTCCACGATGGGCTCGGGCCGACGCTCGTCGCGATCGGCATGCGCGCCGAGGCGGTCGCCGCCCGCCTCGCCGACGACCCCGAGGCGGCGCGCGCGGAGCTCGACCGGCTCCGCGCCGACGTGGACCTCGCCGTGGCCGATGTCCGGCGCGTCGTCGACGGCCTGCGCCCGCCGGCGGTCGACGAGGTGGGTCTCGTCGCCGCCCTGCGGCTCGCGGCGGATCGCCTGTCCGCCGGCGGCGAGGCGCCCGACCTCGTCATCGAATCCACCGGTGCGCTGCCGCCGCTGCCCGCGGCCGTCGAGGTCGCCGCCTACCGGATCGCGACCGAGGCGATGACGAACACCGCACGCCACGCCTCCGCGACCCGCTGCACGGTCCGCCTGGAGGCGCGCGACGGCCCTGCCGGCGATGTGCTGACGATCCATGTCGCGGACGATGGGATCGGGCTCCGCGACGGGATCGTCGAGGGCGTCGGCCTCTCGTCGATGCGCGAGCGCGCCGCGGAGCTCGGGGGTGACCTCGGGATCGAGGCGCCGCCCGGCGGTGGCACCACGATCCTGGCCACGATCCCGCTCGGGCCGCCAACGGCGGGCGCCGGTCGACCGTGACGGCGATGATGCGACGATGACGACCGAACCGATCCGCCTCCTCGTCGCGGACGATCACCCCGCCTTCCGGGCCGGCCTCCGGTCGCTCCTCGCCACGGTCGACGACGTCGTCCTCGTCGGCGAGGCGGCGAGTGGCACGGACGCGGTGGCGCTCGCGGCCGACCTTCAGCCCGACGTCGTCCTCATGGACCTCAACATGCCCGGGCTCGACGGGATCTCGGCGACGCGCGCGGTCGTCGACACGAGCCCGCACATCGCGGTCCTCGTGCTCACGATGGTCGACGACGACGCGGCGGTGTTCGACGCGCTGCGCGCCGGCGCGCGCGGGTACCTCCTGAAGGGATCGAACCGCGCCGAGCTCGCGCGCGCGATCCGTGCCGTCGCGTCGGGGGAAGCGATCTTCGGCCCCGACGTCGCGCGCCGGCTCATGGCCTTCTTCGCGACGCCACGCTCGGCTCTGCTCGCACCGGCGTTCCCCGAGCTCACCGACCGCGAGCGCGAGATCCTCGAACTCATCGCCCGCGGGTCCTCGAACCAGCAGATCACCGAGCGGCTCGGGCTGTCGCCGAAGACGGTACGGAACCACGTCTCGAACATCTTCTCGAAGCTCCAGGTGCGCGACCGGTCCGAGGCGATCGTGCGCGCCCGAGAGGCCGGCCTGGGAGGCGAGCGACCGCGCACCTGACGGTCACGTCGGCCGCCGGGACACGTTCCCGGCGATTTCGGGACCGCGCTCCCATGACGCCTGGTCCCGTCCGGGGCGAGCCTCGTGTGAGGGCGATGGGGGCAGTGTCCCGCCCCACTCGCGAAGGAGCGATCGATGCAACGCGGGATCGCGCGGACCGTCCACCTGGGGGCCGCGCTCCTCTTCGTCCTCTGCGTCGGGATCCAGGTCTTCCTCGCCGGCCTCGGCGTCTTCGACGACCCGGAGGCGTTCGTCACCCATCGCGAGTTCGGCTACCTGTTCGGGTGGCTGATCCTCGTGATGCTCGTCGCGGCCATCGTCGGCCGCCTCGGCCGCATCCAGGCCGGGGGCGCGATCCTGCTCATGGTGCAGTTCGCGTTCCAGTCGGTCTTCATCGCGGTCCGGGCCGATCAGCCCGCGATCGCCGCCCTCCACCCGCTCAACGGGTTCCTCATCGGGCTCGTCGCCGTCGCGCTCGCGAGCGCGGCGTGGCGCGAGTGGCGCGCCGCGGGCCGCGTCGCGGAGCCGGTCGCCGCCTCCGCCGAGCGTCCGCCCGCCAGCGCCATCCGGACCGGCGGTGCGTCGGGCGGAGGGGCCTCGTGAGCGGACGACGTCCTCCGACGACGCTCGCCTGGCTCGCGGCCGCCGTGCTCGCCGTCGGGTGCGCCGGGGCGCAGCCGTCGGCTCCGCCACCCAGCCCTGGTCCCGGCGACGTCGTCATCGAGGCGACCGCGCTCGCATTCAGCCCGAGCACGGTCCGGGTCGCCGCCGGGCAGCCGTTCGCGATCCTGCTCCGCAACGGCGACCGGACCGTGCCCCACAACGTGGAGATCCGCCACGATGGCAGGACGGTCTTCAAGGGCGAGACGGTGCCCGGGCCGCGGGACATCCGCTATGCGCTTGACCCGCTCGCGCCCGGAGAGTACGAGTTCCTGTGCACGCTGCATCCGACGATGACGGGCACGATCGCCGTCGAGTAGCCTGACGCCGCCCGGCGTCGCGTCCCGCCGCCACCCGAAGGCGGCGGCATCGACAGGAAGGGAGTTCGATGGACCTGTATCCGTGGCTCGTGTTCGTGCACGTCGTCTCGGTCCTCGTCTTCATCATGGCCCACGGGGTGTCGGCGTTCGTCCAGTTCCGCGTCCGCGCCGAGAGCGATCGCGCGAAGCTCACGGCGCTGCTCGACCTCTCGGCCTCGAGCCTGGGCCCGACGTTCATCGCCCTGCTGGTCGCGTTCGTCTCGGGCGTCGCCGCCGCGATCGTCGGTGGCCACTTCGCCCAGTTCTGGCCGTGGGCGGCGATCGCCACGCTCGTCATCGTCACCGGCGTCATGACGCCGCTCGCGACGTACCCGCTGAGCGCCGTGCGACGCGGCCTCGGCCAGCCGACGCAGGACGATCGGAAGAAGGGGATAGTGCCCGAGCCCGTGTCGGACGAGGAGCTGGACGCGCTCCGCGCAAAGGTGCGGACGGTCCCCGTCGCCGCCATCGGCCTCATCGGCCTCTCGGTCCTCGTCTGGCTCATGCAGGCGAAGCCGTTCTGAGGTGCCGATGACGGTCCCGACCGCACCGGGAGATGCCGCAACGCCCCCCGTCGAGGGGGCGAAGCCGCGGCCCGCCCACGACCCGGGCTTGGACCACGCCACCGTCGAGGTCGAGGACCTCGTCAAGGTCTACCCGGGTGGGACCCGCGCCGTCGACGGGATCACGTTCCGGGCGGAGCGCGGCGAGTTCCTCGGGTTCCTCGGCCCGAACGGGGCCGGCAAGACGACGACCATCCGGATCCTTGCGACGCTCCTGCGGCCGACCTCCGGCCTGGCTCGCGTCACCGGGCTCGACGTCGTGGCGCGGGCGGGGGAGGTGCGCCGCCGGATCGGGTTCGCGACCCAGACGGTCACGATCGACCAGATGGCGACCGGGCGCGAGAACCTCGAGCTCATCGGCCGGCTCCACGGGATGGGCGGCCGCGAGCTCCGGCACCGCGTGGACGAGCTCCTCGAGCTGATGAACCTGACGGGCGTCGCGCGGAAGCTGGCCGGGACCTACTCGGGCGGGATGCGCCGCCGCCTGGATCTCGCGTCGGCGCTCGTCCACCGGCCGGACGTGCTGTTCCTCGACGAGCCGACCGAGGGCCTCGACCCGCAGAGCCGCTTCGCGCTCTGGGACGAACTCGTCCGGATCAACCGGGCCGGCACGACGATGGTCCTGACGACCCACTACATGGAGGAGGCCGACCGACTCTGCGAGCGGCTCGCGATCATCGACGAGGGCCGGATCGTCGTCGAGGGCGCGCCGGCGGCGCTGAAGCGCTCGATCGGCGCCGACACGGTCCGGTTGCGCCTCCTCCCGCCGGACGTCGCCCCGGGCGGCGGGGAGGCCGACAGCCTTGCCGCGGCCCGCGCGACGATCGCCGCGCGGCTCGCGGGCGTCGAGGCGGTCGCGGGGATCGAGGAGACCGAGGACGGGATCCGCGTGTCGGTCCGCGACGCCGACGAGGTGGCGCCCGAGCTCCTGCGCCGGATCGACGTCGACGGCGTCCGTGTCTACGGCATGTCGATGGCGTCACCGTCGCTCGACGACGTGTTCCTCCACCACACGGGGCACCGGATCCGTGCCGAGGAGGCGGACCAGGTGATCCCGATGGGCTGGTGAGGCGGTGACACGATGACGGCGTTCGCGGCGGACACCTGGTTCCTGGGCATCCGGGCATGGCGTCGCTTCTACCGCGTCCCCGCGAACCCGCTCTCGATCGTGCTCTACCCGCTCATCCAGCTGTTCGTCTTCAGCCAGCTGTTCAAGGACATCGTCCAGCTGCCCGGCTTCGGCGCGAGCGGCGGCGGGAGCTACCTCGCGTATCTCGCGCCGGGCCAGATCACCTTCACGGTGTTCTTCGCGGTGTCGTGGTCCGGCGGCAACCTGCTCTATGACTATCGCAACGGGATGCTCGACAAGCTGCGGGCCACGCCCGTCGGCCGCTACGCGATCCTCGCCGGCGAGTTGGTCCCGCTCTTCCTCGAGTGCATGGTCATGGCCGCGGCGATCCTCGTGCTCAGCCTTCTCCTCGGGGCGACGATCGAGACCGGCATCCCGGGCGCCGTGGGCGTGCTCCTCCTGTCGGGGGCCTTCGGGGTGGCGTGGGCGGGAACCTCGTTCGTGCCGGCGCTCCTCACGAAGAACGAGCAGGCGACGGGCACGCTCTCGATCCTGTTCTTCCCGATCGCGTTCATGTCGACGGCGTTCGTGCCGGTCG
>JBFKVO010000124.1:0-4630 GCA_041639095.1 Candidatus Limnocylindrales bacterium
CCCGCCGGCAGCGGTGAGCTCGATGCGGATGAGGTCCTGGCCGTACTCGACCGCGTTCCCGGCCTCGGCGAGGCTCGTGCCCACGATCCCGTCGGCGGGCGCCACGATCTCCTGCGGGATCCCGAGGACGTCGACGATCCCGAGGCGGTCGCCGGCCTTCACCGCGGTGCCGGGTCGGAGATCCGGTCGCGGCTGGAAGATGCCGACGGCGGGCGAGGTCGCGATCGTCCCGCCCGGGAGGCCGGCGTCACCACCCGACGATGGCGTCGACCCAGGGCCCGGGTTCGCGCCGTTCGAGGACGCCGAACCGCTCCGCGCGACGCGGTGGCCCTCGAGCGCGGACGGCGCGTGGCCGTGGGCGGCGTGGCCGGGCTGCGAGCGACCGGGCCGATCGGTCGCACGGCGGCCGTGGTTCGTGCCGGTCGCCGGGCGGCGGACGCGGAGGCGCCAGTCGTCCTCGCGCACTTCGAGCTCGGCGAGGCCGGTCGCCGCGAGACGGGCGACGAGGGCGGGCAGCACCTCGGTGGTGAGGCGGTCGATGCCGGCGTGATCGGCGGCACGCGCGTCCGGGCTGCGCCCGCCGTCGGAGTCGGCTGCAGTGTCGGCGCGGGTCGCGTCGTCGCGATCGGTCACCTGCTACACCTCCTCGCGTGCCGGCGGCTCGTCGCGGCCGCGGATCGGGTTCGGGACCGGGACGCCGCCCGGCCAGCGTGCCGGGTCGAGCAGGTCTCGGAATCGGTTGGCGAGACCGCGGCTCGGCGGCGGCGCGACGGGTGCCTCGGACACCTCAGTGTAGGCGCCGAGCGATCGGTAGCGCCGGTAGCGGCCATCGACCAGCGTCTCCGCCGGGACGGTGGCGAGCCGATCGAGCTGCTCGACGATGACGGCGCGCAGACGGCGGGCGGTCTCGGCGTGGTCCGCGTGAGCTCCCTCGGCGGGCTCGTGCACGACGATATCGACGACGCCGAGCTCGCGCTGGTCGGCGGCGGTCATCCGCATCGCGAGGGCCGCCGTCGGCGCCTCGTCCGTGGTCCGCCACAGGATCGACGCGCAGCCCTCGGGGCTGATGACCGAGTAGACCGCGTTCTCGAGGGCGACGACGACGTCGGCGACCGCGATGGCGAGCGCCCCTCCCGAGCCGCCCTCACCCGTGATGACGGCGACGATCGGGGTCCGGAGGCGGCTCATCAGCCCGATCGAGCGGGCGATCGCCTCGGCGATGCCGCGCTCCTCGGACTCGGGTCCGGGATGGGCGCCGGGGACGTCGACGAACGTGACGACCGGCAGCCGGAACCGCTCGGCGAGCTCCATCACGCGCATCGCCTTCCGGTAGCCCTCGGGGTGCGGCATCCCGAAGTTGCGGCGGATGTTCTCCTCGGTGTCGGCGCCCTTCTGCTGGCCGATGGCGACGAACCGGCGGTCCTCGATCCGGGCGAACGCGGCGACGAGCGCCCGGTCGTCGCCGAACAGGCGGTCGCCGTGGAGCTCGACGACCTCGTCGGCCATCGCCCCGAGGAGCTCGAGCGTCCGTGGGCGGCGCTGGTTGCGCGCGAGCTGCACCCGTGCCCAGACGGCGGACTTCGGGTCGGCGGCGGACGCGGGGACGGGCGCGGCGCCGTCGCGGCCGCGCCCGAGGAGGCGGTCAACCACGGCGCTCCTCCTCGTCCGGGGCGGTCGCGGCGGGGACCGGGTCGGGCTCACCGATCATCCGCTCGGCGAGCGACGAGAGGAAGGACATCGGCCGGAATGCGGCGATCCCGGCGTCGGCACCCTCGGGACCGGCCGGTGCGGGCACGAGGAAGCGGAGGAGCGCCGCGATCTCGCCGCGCACCTCGGAGCGCTGGACGACCCGGTCCACGAAGCCGTGCTCGAACAGGAACTCGGAGCGCTGGAAGCCGGGCGGCAGCTCCTGGGCGATCGTGCCGGCGTTCACGCGGGCGCCGGCGAAGCCGATGAGCGCATTCGGCTCGGCCAGGTTGACGTCGCCGAGGACCGCGTACGAGGCGAACACGCCGCCGGTCGTCGGGTCGGTCATCAGGCTGACATACGGAAGCCCGGCAGCGCGCAGCCGTTCCAGGGCGGCGACCGTCTTCGCGAGCTGCATGAGCGCGAGCGTCCCCTCCTGCATCCGCGCACCGCCCGACGCGGACACGATGACGAGCGGCAGGCGCTCCGCGATCGCGTCCTCCGCCGCGCGGGCGACCTTCTCGCCGACGACCGCGCCCATCGAGCCGCCCATGAACCCGAAGTCCATGACGCAGATCGACACGGCGATCCCCTCGATCCGGCCGACGCCGCGGACGGCTGCGTCGCGCATGCCCGTCGCCACCTGCGCCGCCGTGACCCGGTCCGGGTACGGCTTCTGGTCGACGAAGCCGAGCGGGTCGACGCTCTGGAGGCCGGCGTCGCGCTCCGCGAACGAGCCGGGATCGAGCAGGAGCTCGAGGCGGGCGGCCGCGGACAGGCGGAAGTGGTGGCCGCACGAGGGGCAGACCCGGTTCGCCTTGTCGAGCTGCTTGTTGAAGAGCATCTCCTCGCAGCCCGGACAGCGCGTCCAGAGGTCGGGCGGATAGGCGTCCTTGCGCGGCCGGAACGACGGCAGCTTGATCGGCATCAGTCGAACCTCGTGCGCGCTGCGTTCAGGGCACGCACGGCTCGCGCCATCGGCGTCGCGCCGGGGTGGCTGCGCCGCCAGGCGACCCAGGCGACGCCGGCGATCGACAGGGCGGCCGAGGTGATCGCCCCGCCGATGAGGAGCGGCCGGGGGAGCGTGACCGGTGCAGCCTGGTCGTCCAGGAATGGATCGAAGGGAGCCGATGGATCGACGCCGCCGAGCGGGACGACGACACCCTCCGCGCCGGCGGCAGCCGGCAGGCGGAGCGTCGCGGCGAGCTCCGCGAGGCGCAGCGCGAGGCGCTCCTCGAAGCGGAACGAGGGATGGAAGCGTGGCAGGTCGCGCCCGAGCCGGTCGGCGGCGATCCGGACGTCCTCGTCGAGGGCGACCGCTCCTCGCCCCGGCGGGGTCGCCGGTGCATGCCCCGCGAGGAGCGACTCGAGATACCGGTCGGTGACGAGCGCGTCGACCTCGATCGCGTCGCGGCCGAGGAACGTCACCGTCCGCGGCCCCGCAACTCGCGGGCGACGGCGCGGAGGGCGCGATGGATGAGGACCCGGATCGCTCCCTCGGAGCGACCCATGACACCGGCGATCTCGGCGGTGGTCATCTCGTCGACGAAGCGCAGGATGACGGCGCGGCGGCGGTCGGAGGGCAGGCGGCCCACGGCGCGCCAGGCGGCGGCGCCCTCGTCGCGACGAACGGCATCGCCCTCGACGTCGAGCGGGTCGGCCACGATCCCGGCCGCCTCGAGCGGTGCCGTCGGGCGTCGGCGCTCGGCACGACGCTGCATCGCGATCGCATTCCGTGCGATCCGGAACAGCCAGACGCGGAACGTCGACGCGCCCTCCCCGTCGGCGGGGCGCGCACGCTCCTCGAACCGATGGAGGTTCGCGAGCGCGGACAGGAACGTCCGCTCCGTCGCGTCCTCCGCGGCGTGGTGATCGCCGAGCTCGTAGTAGGCGAAGCTGTACACCTGCGCGAGATACCTGCGGTAGAGCGCGTCGAAGCGCGCGGGGTCCCGGCGGGCCGCCTCCACGAGCGCGCGGTCGCGATCGAGATGGGCGATCCGCGGAGCGGTCCTCTCCGCCGCTCCCGTCTTCCTCAATGCCGGCCGGGCCATCGCGTTACACCCCGAGCCGCACGTGCCGGATCTCGCCGGACAGGATCGCCCGCTCGCCGCCCGGTGCGGCAGGGTCGGCGACGAGCAGGGCTCCGGTCAGCGGGTCCACGCCGACGGCGCGGACGCGTGCCTCCCCGTCGGCCGTGTCGATGTGCACGTCGCGGCCGGTCGTCAGCTGCCGATCGGTCCAGTCCGCGACGTCGAACCGGCCGGCCCGGAGCGCCTCGACCCGGGCCTCGAGCCGGCCGAGGAGCCCGTCGAGCAGGAGCGCGCGGTCGACCGGACGGCCGCCGGATGCGGCGCTCAGCGAGGACATCGTGCCGGCGAGGTCCGCCGGGAAGTCCCGCTCCGCCCATCCGGCGTTGATGCCGATGCCGACGACCGCCCGCGGATCGTCCGTCCCGAGCCCGTCCGTCTCGCCGAGGACGCCCGCGATCTTGCGCACCTCCCGCCCGGCCGGCAGCGGTGCGTGAGAGGGCGCCGGGGGGACGGCGCGACCGGCCTCGGCCTCGACGACGAGATCGTTCGGCCACTTCAGCCGGATCGCCCGGTCCGGCAGCCCCGCGACCTCCTCCGCGGCGTCGGCCATCGCCAGCGACACGATCGCGGCCAGGCGCCAGGCGCGGTCGGGTGCGAGCCACGTGGGCCGGAACCCGACCGACAGGAGGAGCGCGGCGCCGGGGGGTGCGTGCCAGCGGCGGCCCGACCGGCCGCGGCCCGCGGTCTGCTCGTCGGCGACCGCGAGGCAGACCTCCGGCGTCCCGTCGGCGAGCCAGGCGCGGACGACGTCGTTCGTCGACCCGATCGCGGCGAAGCGCTCCTCGCGCGACAGGAACGCGCGACCGGCCTCCGGCCCCGAGGTCCCCGGGCCCATCGCCCTCGTGCCCGTCGCC
>JBFKVO010000125.1:0-4616 GCA_041639095.1 Candidatus Limnocylindrales bacterium
GACGGCGAGGTGCGGGCCGCGATCCGTCGCGAGTTCGTGGACCGCGGGGTCCTCTTCGCGGGTGCCGGCGGACTCGCCGACGTCCGCCTCGGGGCGTTCACGCGGCCGGAGAACCTGCGCTGGGAGGGCCGGACGCTCGGGGAGATCGTGGCCGAGACCGGCTCGGACTGGATCGACGTGGCCTGCGACCTCCTGCTGTCGGAGGACCTCGGCGTCAACGAGGTGTCGCCGGGACCGCACACCGACGGGATCCGCCGGTTCCTGGCCCACGAGGTCGGGCGCGTCGGGATGGTCGGCACGGACGCCGTGCTCATCGGCGCGAAGCCGTCGCCGCGGACGTACGGGAGCTACCCGCGGATCCTCGGCCAGTTCGTGCGCGAGGAGGCGCTGCTCTCGCTCGAGGAGGCGATCCGGCGGATGACGTCAGCCCCGGCCGCGCGCCTCGGCTTGCGCGACCGCGGCGTGCTCCGCGACGGCGCGGTCGCCGACATCGTCGTGTTCGATCCCGCGACGGTCCGCTCGAACGCCACCTACGACGACCCGTGCCGGTTCCCGTCCGGGATCGAGCACGTGATCGTCAACGGCGTGCCGGTCGTCGCCGACGGCGAGCACACGGGCGCGACGCCGGGGCGCGCGCTCCGGCGAGGCCGCGACTAGGGCGCTCCGGTCCCCGGGGCGGGCCCGGGCTCCACGCGGAAGGCCGGCCGCCGCCGGTCGGCGTTGAGGCGGTCCTCGGCGATCGCGAGCGCGTCCTCGATCGATCGCGCGGCGTTCGCGTCGGCCCAGCCGATCGCCAGCCTGAGTGCGACCGCGCCGGCCGCGAGCCAGCTGTCGCACGCGGCCCGGACCCGCTCGATGAAGTTGATCGCGCGGATCTCGTCGGTCTCCGTGAGCAGGATCCCGTAGCGACCCGGCTCGAGGACCGCGACATGGTCGGCGGCGCGGGCGTTCTTGCGGATCGTCTCGCTGATGACGGGCAGCAGTCGCTCGGCGGCCGGCTCGCCGAAACGGTCGACGAGCCGCTCGAGGCCCTCCACCTCGATGAGGACGACGCTCGACTGGTGCCGGTAGCGCGCGATGCGCGCCATCTCCTCGGTGAGGGTGTGCGACCAGAGCCTTGGCATCACGAGGCCGCTGTCCGGGTCGACGAGGTCCGCGGGGATCTCCTCAGCAGCCGAGCCGACACCCGACAGGACCGGGGCGGCCGCCGCGGCCGCGCGAGCCGCGGCCTGCGCACGCTCGGCTTCGGCTCGCGCTGCCTCCGCGCGTTCCGCCTCGTGCGCCGCTCGCTCGGCTTCCGACCGCTCGGCCTCGAGCGCTGCGTGCTCTGCGGCCGCCTGCTCCGCCGCCTCGCGACGCAGGAGCTCGTCGTCGACGATCGCGCCACCCGCGGGACCGGCGTCGCGCGGCCCGCGCGTGACGTCCACGGCGGGCGCGACCGTGATCGGCGCGGCCTCGTCGGCGCGCCGGCGGCGGCCGCGGATCCACGCCGCGAGGATCACGAGGATCATCAGGCCCAGGTTCGCGGCGAGCGCGATCAGCAGGACCGTCAGGAGCGTCTCTTGGCTCGGCACCGAGCGGGTTCCTCTCCATGTGCATCCCGTCACCACGGGAGTCCGATGCTATCGAGGGCCTCTGGGGGGCGCGATGGTACGAAGGTCACCCCGACGTTCGTCGGTTGCCGTCGTGCACCACCCCGCGTTGACGGTCCGCACCGTCCGCGTCGCAGCGGCGCACCATCCGCGCTCCGAGGCCGGCAGGCAACGGACGGGTGCCGCGTTGATGCTAGAGTCTCGCCCCAAGGAGGGAAGCCCAGCCCGATGACCGCGCGCCCCGGGTCCAGCCCACCGTCATTCGCGGCCGCCATGACCCCGGTCGTCCCGGACGCCCTCGTCGTGACCCCGGGGACGATCGCGCCGGGCCGGGCACGGACCCTCGCGCCACTTCGCCGCGAGGGGCCGGCGAAGTTGACCGGCGAAGCGCTCTACACCGATGACCTCGTCTTCCCCGGCGCCTGGTTCGGCGCCACGATCCGCTCCGAGGTCGCCCATGGCCGGTTCCGCGACCTCGAGAAGGACCCGGAGTTCGATTGGAGCCAGGTCGTCGTCGTCACCGCGGCCGACATCCCGGGCGACAACATCGTGTCGCTCATCAAGGCGGACCAGCCCGTCCTCGTCCCGATCGGCGGCGAGATCCAGCACCACGCGGAACCGCTGGCGCTCGTGGCCGCCCAGGACCGCGAGACGCTCCGCGCGGCGAAGGCGGGGCTGCGCGCGGTCGTCGATCCGCTGCCGGCCGTCTTCGACCCGCTCGATTCCGATCACGTCTTCGCCCACTACGAGATCGCGTCGGGCGACCTCGACGCGGGCTTCGCCGCGGCCGACCTCGTCCTGGAAGGCGAGTACCGCGTCGGCCACCAGGAGCAGCTCTACATCGAGAACAACGCGATGATCGCGGTGCCGCGCGACGACGGCGGGATCACCGTGACGGGCTCGCTCCAGTGCCCGTACTACGTCCATGCTGCGCTCCGCCGCGCGCTCGGGCTCGACGAGCGCCAGGCCGTCGTGGTCCAGGCCGAGACCGGCGGGGGCTTCGGCGGCAAGGAGGAGTACCCCTCGATCATCGCGATCCACGCCGCGCTCCTCGCCCGGAAGGCGGGCCGGCCGGTCCGGATGATCTACGACCGCCACGAGGACATCGCCGCGACGACGAAGCGCCACCCCGCCGTCGTCCGCCACCGGACCGGGGTCATGCGCGACGGGACGCTCGTCGCCCAGGACATCGAGGTGGTCATGGACGGCGGCGCGTATTGCACGCTGACGCCGGTCGTCCTGTCGCGCGGGGCGATCCACGCCGGGGGCCCGTACCGCTGCCCGAACGTCCGGATCGACGCGCGGGCGACGCGCACGAACACGCCCCCGAACGGCGCATTCCGCGGGTTCGGCGCACCGCAGGTCGAGTTCGCCGCCGAGACGCACCTCAACCGGATCGCCGACCGGCTCGGGATCTCCCCGCTCGAGATCCGTCGCCGGAACGTCTACCGCGTGGGCGACACGACCCCCACCGGCCAGGTCCTGCGCGAGAGCGTCGCCGGCGAGGAGGTCCTCGAGCGGGCCGCCGAGGCGGCCGAGTTCGAGCGCGTCCGGGACCGGACGGCACGCGGGCGCGCCGAGCGCGACGGGGCGGGCCTCGTGCAGGGCGGACCGCTCGCGACCGCGGCGGCACGGACGGCCAGCGGGGTCGGCCTGGCGCTCGCGTGGCACGGCGCCGGGTTCACCGGTTCGGGCGAGGTCAAGCTCGCGTCGGTCGCGTCCGTGCAGCTCACCGGGGACGGGCGGATCGAGATCCTCGTCGCGTCGACCGAGATGGGGCAGGGGACGAAGACGATCTTCCCGCAGCTCGTGGCGGCCGAGCTCGGCGTCGAGTTCGACGAGGTCGAGATCCCCGACCCGGACACCTCGATCGTGCCGGACTCCGGGCCGACCGTCGCGTCGCGCACGGCGATGGTCGTCGGCGGCCTGTGCATCAATGCCGCGCGCCGCCTCCGCGCGGCCGTCGAGGAGCGCCATCCGGGCGAGGCGTTCGCCGACGTGTACCGCGAGGACGCGCGCGAGCACGGGCCGACGCGGATCGACCAGCAGTTCGAGCCCTATCCGGGCATCGAGTTCGACGACGAGACGTACCGCGGCGACGCCTACCCGGCGTTCGGCTGGGCCGCGTGCGTCGCCGAGGTCGATGTCGACCTCGACACCGGCGAGGTGACGGTCCGCGATGTCGTCGCCGCCGACGACATCGGCAGTGTCATCCATCCCGTCCTCGCGGAGGGCCAGGTCGAGGGCGGCACGCTCCAGGCGGTCGGCTACGCGACGATCGAGGAGATCAAGCTGCGCGACGGCCGCTACCTCAACGACCGCCTCGCGACGTACCTCATCCCGACCTCCCTTGACGCGCCGCGGATCACGACGATCCTCGTCGAGGCCCCGTTCAGCGGCGCGCCGCACGGGGCGAAGGGGGTCGGCGAGCTGCCGATGGACGTCGGCGCGCCGGCCGTGGTCGCCGCGATCCACGACGCCGTGGGTGCCTGGATCGGCGAGCTGCCCGCGACGCCGGAGCGGATCCTCGCGGCGCTCCACCGACGGGATGCCGCAGCGGAGGCCGCCTCGTGAGCACGGTCCGCTTCCTCGTCAACGGCGCCCCGGTGGAGCTCGACGTGCCCGGCATGCGCCGCCTGCTCGACGTCCTGCGCGAGGACCTCGGGCTGACGGGCGCGAAGGAGGGCTGCGGCGAGGGCGAATGCGGCGCGTGCACGGTCATCCTCGACGGCGAGGTCGTCGACAGCTGCCTGGTGCCGATGTGCCAGGTCGAGGGCCGGATCGTCCGGACGGTGGAGGGGCTCGCGCGGCGCACCGAGGACGGCGTGGTCCTCGACGAGCTCCAGCAGGCCTTCCTCGAGGCCGGCGGCGCTCAATGCGGGATCTGCACGCCGGGCATGCTCATGGCTGCCCGCCAGTACCTCGACGCCGGTGGGGGGCCGGACGAGGAGGCGATCCGCACGGCGATCGCCGGCAACCTCTGCCGCTGCACGGGCTACACGAAGATCGTGGAGGCGATCGCGC
>JBFKVO010000126.1:0-4616 GCA_041639095.1 Candidatus Limnocylindrales bacterium
GCAGCCGGCCACGGTGGACGGCGCCAACATCCAGTGGACGGAGGAGTTCCGCGAGCTCGACGTGGCTGCGAACTCGTTCGTCTTCTCGGGCGAGGGGACGCTGAACCTCACCTGTCCGTAGGCCAGGTCGGGCGCCCGCGCCTCATCAGGCTCATCAGCACGAGCACGACCCCCAGCACGATGAGCCCCGCGGCGAGCCACGTCTCGATCCCTGCCAGCCGCGGCCCCGACAGCCCGATGATCCCCTCGAAGAAGATCGCGAAGCCGAGGAACAGGCCCAGCGCGACGAGGAGCGTCGAACCGCCGCTGGACGCGAACTCGCGCTGGCGCGTCAGCAATCCGTAGAGCAGGAGGCCGACGCCGACGCCGCCGGGCGCGACGAGCGCCCACGCGTAGGCCCACGTCTCCCACAGCCCGGTCGCGTTCTGGACCGCGAGCACGAGCCCGGTCATCGTGACGATCCCGCCGGGCACCGCGAAGCCGGCGCCCGGCTTGCCGCCGACCGCGAGCGCGATGACGAGCAGCGCGATGCCCGGGCCGATGATGAACAGCGGCCAGCCGACGTCGAGCCAGTCGAACCGGAGCTGCTGACCGATGAGGAAGGCCACGCCGACCGCGATCAGCACGATCCCGACGGCGATGCTCGACCTTCGCTGCGCGTGCGCGTCCTGGTCCATCGTGGTCACCTCCACCGCGGCCGCCGGCCGCCGGACGCCAGGGCGGACGCGGCATCCGCGTCGATTACCATCCTCTCATGCCCGACATCGCCTACGCCTTCCTCGCCGACGCCGCCCAGACCGTTCCGGGTCAGAAGTTCAACGTGCTCGGCGGCGGCATCAGCCGCATCGGGTCGCGCTCGTTCCCGCTCCGGCACCCCCATCTCTCGCTCGTCATCGGCCTGCGTGTCACGTCGGCCGAGACGGACCGCAGCCACGAGATCCGCCTGCTCATGCTCGACCCGGACGGCACGGAGATCGCGTCCGCGACCGCGACGATCGCGATGCAGCGCCGGGCCGACGCTCGCGACGAGGTCCTGACGTTCGCGGTGGACCTCTGGAACCTCACGTTCCCGACGGGTGGCGAGCACTCCGTTCGCATCCTCGTGAACGGCTCCGAGCGCGAAAGGCTGCCGCTGCTCATCACGCTGGTGACCGGCGACACGCCCGACGGCGGGATGGGCGGGCCCCCCGGCGGCGGGCCCCCGGGCTCGGACCCGGGCGAGCGTCGCTTCGACGCCTGAGGGGGCTGGTTCGGTGGTGACGCGGCCGGCCCGCGCGACGACCCTCCGACACGAGGTCCCCGACATCGACGACGCGGCCCTCGTCGCGGCCCGCCTCGCCGACGCGGCGCTGGCGGCGGCGCGCGAGGGCGGATCGGAGCGCTGGGCCCGCTTCCTCGCGCCGCTCCCGGACGGCCTCCGCGACGAGCCGCTGCCGGGGCTGCGCGCGGTCGCCCTCCGGGCGCGCTCCGCGTACGGCGCGAAGGACTCGATCCGCGACGTGCTCCCCGAAGAGGTGACGGAGCCCCTCCTCGCGGCCCTGGACCGGTTGATCCGGGCGCTGAACCGCCATGACGCCACGCCACGCTGACGCGCCGCGCAGGGGCGCATCCGTCGATCAGTACAGGAACGGGATCAGCCGCTTCATTCGGGCGCGGTAGGCCTCGTACCCCGGGAAGCGGCTCGCGAGCCAGGCTTCCTCGCGCTGCGACTTCAGCGTGAAGAACACGAGGAGAACAGCCGCGAGGGCGAGCGCGAGGAGCGATGCCGTCGCGAGCCCCCAGCCGGCTCCGACCACGACGATCCCGCCGTAGATCGGGTGGCGGACCAGCCCGTAGATGCCGGTCTCCACGAGCCGTGCCTCGTCGCGGGGGTAGGGCATCGGGGTGAGCGACGAGCCGAGGGCCCGCACGCCGAGGACGGCCATCGCGCCCCCGCCGACGACGAGGACGATGCCGAGCACGGTCGTCGCGCTGCGGACGTCCCCGTCCCACGCGGGTCCCTGCGTCCCCGCCCAGGCGATCGCCACGAACAGGACGACCTGGATGATGACCCATCCCTCGCCGCGTGGTCCGAGCGCCGGCAGCCTGCTCACCCCTCCATGCTAGACCCGCGCACCGGTTCGGGCGACGACAGCGGCCGGCCGGCCGAGCTCGGCGGCATCGAACGCCTCGACGAGGAACGGCGACGGGTCGCCGGGATCGAAGCAGAGCGTCAGGGAGCGGCGGGCCCGGGTCCACGCCACGTACCCGAGCCGGCGCTCCTCTTCGAGGGCACGCTCGGGGTCGGCGGCCTCCGCGAGGGCTCGACCGCTCGGGAACCGACCCTCGTCCATGTCCACGACGGCGACGTGGTCGAACTCGAGGCCCTTGGTGGCGTGGGCAGTCGCGAGGACGAGCGGCGCATCGTCGCGCCGCAACTCGGCGAGTCGGGCGCGGGTGTCGTCGATCGCCGCGACGAGCTCGTCGAGCGTCGCGAACGGCACCGCCCAGCCGAGCATGGCGGCCGCGACATCGGTGCGAGACGGGCCGTCGGGGTCCGGCGGGACTCGTCCGTGCGACGCATGACCGTCGGCGTCGTCTGCGGCAGGGGCGTCCGGGTCGGGGCCAGGTGCGAGGAGGTCGAGCGCGCGGGCCAGCGCGGGGAGGAGTGGCTGCGTGGCGTCGACGCTCGCGCGCGCGTACGTGAGAAGGCTGTCGACATGCGGCGACTCGACGAGGAGCACGAGGTCCGTCGCCGTGAACGGGAGGTCCCGCTGGAGCGCCGCGACGGCAGCCGGGTGGAGGGCGCGGTTCGTCCGGGCGAGGATGGCGCGCGACGACGCGTCGTCGGGCCACGAGGCGAGGACCCGGTCGGCGCGAGCGACATCGTCGGCCGGGTCCGCGGCAAGGACGATCGACCCCGGTGCGTCGGTGCGCGGCCGGATCCGTTTCGCGAACCGCTCCCGGTTCCCCTCGATCAGGCGGCCGGCCCGCTCGACGACGATCGACGGGCAGCGGTAGTTCGTCTCGAGGTCGAACCGGCGCAGGCCCGGCAGGGCGGCCGCGAGCCCCAGGATCCGGCGGACGTCCGCGAGTCGCCAGCCGTAGATCGACTGGTCGTCATCACCGACGAGGAAGATCCGGTTCGCGGGCGCGGCGAGGAGAAGGGCGAGTCGGAGCTGGGTCCGGTCGAGGTCCTGCGCCTCGTCGACGAGGAGGTGCGCGGTCCGGGTGCGCCAGCGGGCGAGGAGGGCCGCGTCCGTTTCGAGGGTGCGGACGGCTTCGGCGACGAGGTCGTCGAAGTCGAGCTGCCCGCGCCGCGTGAGCGCCGCCTCGTAGGCGAGGAACGCGGCGCCGACCGGACCCGGCTCGGGATCGGCCGCGACGTCGGCGGCGGTCACGAAGGCATCGAGCTTGAGACGCGAGAACGCGTCGTCGAGAAGCCGCCGGTCCGCGGCGGTCGCCTCGGGGAGTGCCTCACGCAGGACCGTCTCGCGGTCCGCGACATCGCGCGCCTCGTCCCGCCCGGCGTCGAGGAGGATCTCGCGGCCGAGCGCGTGGAACGTCGCGACGCGAACCGTTCCCGGCGCCACGCCGAGCGGCGCCACCGCCGGATCCACGCGCTCCCGCAGCTCGACAGCCGCACGCCGGTTGAACGTGACGGCGCAGACGGCCGCGGGGTCGGCGCCGCCCGCGATCAGCCACGCGATCCGCGCGACGAGCACGGTCGTCTTCCCCGACCCGGCCGGCGCGACGCACAGCACCGGGCCGGGCGGCGCGGTCGCGGCGGCCCGCTGGTCCGGCGCCAGCCGCGCGATGCGCTCGTGCAGACCGTCGCCAGGCATTCCCCGGACGGTGGCAGCAATAGATCATCGCGGGCTTACGGGCGCCCCGACAAGCGATCCGGCGCCCAGGCCGGCGGTCAGATTTTGGTGCCACGGCGCACCACGTTCGTCTCGACGGGACCTCCCCAGTGGGGCGCGAACCGCCCCGGACCTGTATCGTCGGGGCTCACCGCAGGAGGGACGCCGCTCGCGAGACGCGTCTGGCTCGCAGATGAAGCACGGCGTCGGTACCCAGGAGGAGGAACGCTAGCTCATGCGAATCCCTGAACGCGCGCGCCGCGGACGCGGCATGCTCCTGCTCGCCATCCTGGCGATGCTCGCGGTCATCATCCCGGCGACCGCCCTCGCGACCCCTCGCACGCCTGTCAACCTCCAGATCCTCGCCGTCTCCGACTGGCACGGCCAGCTGGATCCGATCTCGGTCTTCGGTGTGGGGAACGTCGGGGGTGCCGCCGCGCTATCGACCTACTTCCAGCAAGACCGCGCTGCGAACCCGAACACGCTGACCCTGACCGCGGGCGATGCCGTCGGGGCGACGCCGCCCCTGTCGAACTTCTTCGCGGACGAGCCGACGATCCTCGCGATGAACGCGATGGGCTTCGATGTCGACACGCTCGGCAACCACAACTTCGACGGTGGCATCAGCCGGCTCCAGCAGCACATCGACCTCGCCGACTTCCAGTACGTCTCCGCGAACCTCGCGAACCGCGACGACAACGTCACGGGCGTGAAGGACTTCGAGATCTTCGACGTCGGCGGCGTGAAGGTCGCCGTCATCGGGATCACGAACCC
>JBFKVO010000127.1:0-4614 GCA_041639095.1 Candidatus Limnocylindrales bacterium
ATGCCCGCGGCCGCGCAGGCGGCCGCGACGGCGTCCACGAGGTCGCCCATGCCGCCCTGGAGCGACGCGAACACGCCGAGCGGCCGGGAGCCGCGCGTGCTCGCGGCTTCACCCGTCGGGCCTCTGCCCGTCGCGGCCTGTGCCGCCGCTGCCTGCGCCGCCGCTGCCTGCGCCGCCGCGGCCTGTGCCGCCGCGGCCGCCCGCATCCGGCGTCCGTCGGCGAGCCCGGCGAGCAGCAGGCTCCGGTGCCGAGCTTCCGCGTCCCGCAGGGTCGGGACGACGGCGTCGAGGCTCAGCTCGTCGATCGAGGTGCCGTAGATGCCGCCGACGAGCGGCCCCGCGAGCCGGTCGACGAGCGCGGCCCCGAGCCGGCGTCGCAGGAAGCCGCCGACGGGCTCGTCCTCGGGGCCCAGCAGGCGCGGCAGGACGAGGTCGAGCGCCATGCGCGCCTTCTCCGGCCACGAGAACAGTCGCGTCGCGACGAACGGACGGACCTTCGTCGGCAGGACGAGGCCCAGGCCGTCCGGCAGCGGGACGGGGCGTCCGTCGCGCAGGACGTGCACGAGGCGGGGCTCCCGGACCCCGACGAGCGCATCACCCAGCCCGACCGCCCGCGCGAGCGCGACGCCAGCCGGCCGGGTCGCGAGCATCGAGTCGGGCCCGAGCTCGATCGTGAACCCGTCCACGCGCTCCGTGGCGATCTTGCCGCCCAGTCGCTCGCCCTCCTCTGCGAGGAGCGCCGGGACGCCCGCGCGCGCGAGCGCGTGAGCGGCCGCCAGCCCGGCGATGCCGCCGCCGACGACGAGGACGGACATCGCGCGCGTGTCCGCCCGCCGCTACGCGCGCGCCGGCGGGACGTACGGGCAGAGCGGGTCGGCCTCGAGCGGGTCGCCGGTCCACGCGAACGCTCGCGCCCGCGACCCGCCGCAGATCCGTCCGTACTCGCACCGGCCGCACCGGCCGCGGAACCGGTCGGGGTCGCGCAGGCTCGTGAACAGCGGGTGGTCGCGATAGATGGACACGATGCTCGTCTCGCGCACGTTCCCGGTCGCGATCGGCAGGAAGCCCGACGGGTAGACCGCGCCGTCGTGGTTGACGAACATAATCCCGTTCCCGTCGCGGATCCCGAACCCGCGCCCGACCGACGTCGCCGCGATCTCCTCGGGGGTCCGGCCCTCGGCCTCCATCGTCCGGATCGCGACCCGCCGGTAGTGCATCGCCTCGGTCGTCTTGACCTGGAACGGTGCCGTGCGCGACAGCTCGAACAGCCAGCGGTTCAGCCGCTCGGACTGGACCGGCGTGACCTCCCGGAGGGCGGAGCCGCGCCCGACCGAGATCAGGTAGAACAGGCTCCAGCGCATGATGTCGAGCGTCGTCATCAGCTCGTAGATCGCCGGCAGGTCGGGGAGCGTCTCGTCGGTGATGAGCGTGTTGACCTGGATCGGCAGCCCCGCCTCCCGGGCGAAGCGCGCCGACTCGAGGGTGGTCGCGAACGTGCCCTCCACCCCGCGGAAGCGGTCGTGGATCTCCGCCGTCGACCCGTCGATCGAGAGCGAGATGTTCTGGATGCCCGCCGCCTTGAGGCGCTCGAGCGCGGGCCTCGTCAGCAGCCCGGTCGCCGCCGGTGCCAGCGAGCAGCCGATCCCGCGCGCCGTCGCCGCCTCGACGAGCGGGACGAGGTCGGGCCGGAGGAGGGGATCGCCGCCGGTGAACACGACGTGCGGGTACGGCCGCCCGAACCCGGTGATGTCGTCGAGCAGCCCCAGGCCCTCCTCGAACGTGAGCTCGGTCGGGCTGCGATCGGCGATCGCCGACGCACGGCAGTGGCGGCAGGCGAGCCCGCACGCGTTCGTCATCTCCCAGTACACGAGCATCGGGGCGCGGCCGTAGACGTAGCCCTCGGCGCGGACGGCGCCGACCGCCGTCACGCCCGGGTGTCCGCCCGGGTGTCCGCCCGGGTGCCCGCCCGGGTGCCCGCCCTGGTTCCCGCCGTGCCCGGTCGTGCGGATCTCGTTGGTCATCATGACCTCCTCTGCGGCTCGCGGCCGCTACGCGACCGGCGCGGGCAGCGAGCGCCCGACCAGGTCGGCGAGCCCGGCGATGAACACGGGGTCGTCGTCGAGCGAGCGCGCGCGTTCGATCCGGACGCCGAGCGTCGCGGCCTCGCCGCGCGCCTCGATGTCGATGTCGTAGAGCACCTCGAGGTGGCTGGCCACGAACCCGACCGGCGACACGACGAGCTCGCGCACGCCCGCGTCGGCGAGGCGCCGGATCTCCGCCAGCAGGTCCGGCCCGAGCCATGGCTCGTCCGTCCGACCGGCGCTCTGGTACGCGAAGTCGTAGCCGGCGAGGCCCAGCCGCGCCGCGACGAGCGCGGCGGTGCGAGCGAGCTCCTCCGGGTACGCGTCGCCCTCTGCGACGACCCGCGCGGGCAGGCTGTGCGCGGTGAACAGCACGCGCGCGGTGGAGGGCGCGTCGAGCCGCGCGATCGCCTCGGCGGTGACCGTGGCGAGCGCCTCCACGAACCGCGGCTCGTCGTGCCAGGACTCGACGTACCGGACGACGGGCGCGGCTGCGCCGAGCCCCGCGAGGGCGGCGTCCACGGCGCGCCGGTAGCCCGCCGCGTTCGACGAGCGCTGCGGCGCCAACGCGATGGCGACGAGCTCCGACACGCCGTCGCCGGCCATCCGCTCCACCACGGTCCCGATCCGCGGCGCGATGTGGCGCATGCCCGCGTAGACCGGCATGGGCGTGCCGCGCCGGGCAAGCTCGGCCTCGAGCGCCGCGCGCTGCCGCTCCACGATCCGCGACAGGGGCGACCCCCCGCCGATCGCGCGGTAGCGCCCCAGGAGTTCCTCGAGCAGGTGCGGCGGTGGCGGGTTGCCCCGCCGGATGTCCGTGTAGTACGCCTCGACCTGGTCGAGCGAGTCGGGGCTGCCGTAGGCCATGAGGAGGACGGCGCTGGTCATCGAACGGTCTCCAGTGGTGCCGGGGACGCGGCGGCGACGGTGGTGTCGTGGACGAGGTCCACGAGCGACGCGAGATCATCGGGGTCGGTGCCCGGGAGGACACCGTGCCCGAGGTTGAACACGTGGCCGGGTCGGCCGGCGTTCCGGGCGAGGACCCACCGCGCGGCGTCGGCGGTGGCGGCCCACGGTCCGAGCAGCAGCGGGGGGTCCAGGTTGCCCTGGACGGCGCGGTCGCCGACGCGGTCGCGGCCGTCGGCGAGGTCGATCCGCCAGTCGAGGCCGATCACGTCGCCGCCGGCCTCTGCCTGCAGGGCGAGGATGCCGGCCGTCCCGGTGCCGAAGTGGATGGCGGGCACCCCGAGCTCGCGCACGGCGGCGAAGATCCGGGCCATCCAGGGCTGCACCGAGCGCCGGTAGTCGAGCGGGGACAGGCCGCCGACCCACGAGTCGAACACCTGCACGGCCTGCGCGCCGGCCTCGACCTGCGCCGCCAGGTACGCGACCGTCGTCGCGGTGAGGCGCTCCATGAGCGCGTCCCACAGGGCCGGCTCCGAGCGCATCAGCGTCCGGGTGCGGACGAACTCGCGCGACGGCCCGCCCTCGACGAGGTAGCAGGCGAGCGTGAACGGGGCGCCCGCGAACCCGATCAGCGGCACCGGCGAGGCGTCGCGGATCATGCCGATCGCCTCGAGCAACGGCCCGACGTGCGCGGCCGGATCGAACGCGCGCAGGCCGGCGACATCGGCCGCGGTCCGCACGGGCCGCTCGATGACGGGCCCGACTCCCTCGCGGATCTCGAGCCCGACGCCCAGCCCCGGCAGCGGCGTCGTGATGTCGGCGAACAGGATCGCGGCGTCCACCCCGAGCCGGTGCACCGGCTGGAGCGTCACCTCGGTGCACAGAGCCGGATCCCGGGTGATCTCGACGAGCGTCGCCCGCTCCCGGACGGCGCGGTACTCGGGCAGCGCCCGGCCGGCCTGGCGCATGAACCAGACCGGCGTCGCGTCCACCGGCAGGCCGCGACAGGCGCGGAGGAAGCGGGCCCCGGGCTCGGCGCTCATGCCCGGAACGCCGCCCGCGCGGCGTCGATCGTCAGGTCCACGGCCTCGTCGTCGTGGGCCAGGCCCGCGAACCATGCCTCGAACTGCGACGGCGGCAGCAGGACGCCGGCGTCGAGCATCGCGCCGAAGAAGCGTGCGAACGCGTCGCGGTCGGCGGTGAGCGCCTCCGCCGCGTTCGTCGGGGCGGGCGCCCGGAAGAACACCGTGAGCAGCGACCCGATCCGGGCGATCGCGATCTCGCGACCGGCATCTCGCGCCGCGGCGGCGAGGCCCGCCTCCAGCCGGCCGCCGATCGTCTCGAGGCGCGCGTACGCGTCGTCGCCGAGCCGGCGCAGGGTCGCCGCGCCGGCGGTCATCGCGAGCGGGTGCCCCGACAGCGTCCCCGCCTGGTAGACGGGGCCCTCCGGGGCGACGAGCGCCATCAGGTCGGCGCGACCGCCGTAGATGCCGATCGGCATCCCGCCGCCGGCGATCTTGCCCAGCGTCGTGAGGTCGGGCGTGACGCCGTATCGCGCCTGCGCGCCGCCGCGGGCGACGCGGAACCCGGTGATCACCTCGTCGAAGACGAGCAGCGCGCCGTGCGC
>JBFKVO010000128.1:0-4574 GCA_041639095.1 Candidatus Limnocylindrales bacterium
GACGTGGACGACGATCGCGACGATGACGCCGACGACCCCGGGCACCTACGAGGCGACGGTGTCGCCGACCGCGACATACGACTGGCGATCCTCGTTCACGCCCGCGAACGAGGGGCTCGTCGCGTCGGTCTCGCCCACGGTCCGGGTGACGGTCTCGTCGTGCACCGGCACACCCTGCGCCCAATCCGCGTCACAGAGCGGAGCGAGCGACGGGAGCGTGCGATGAACCGGTCGGTGGGGCTGGCAGGGGTCGCGACTTCGATCGCGACCGCGATCGTGGTCGGATGTTCGGTGACGATCGCGCCGGCCGGCGAGCCGAGTCCGAGGCCGACCGTGGACGCGACCGCCGCACCGCAGGCGAGTCCCCGGGTGCCAGGCCCGCCGGTGGCCGTCCTCCTCGTCGACGGGACCGCGGCCGCGCCCGGCGAACCTGGGTCGTGGGCCATCGGCGAGCAGGGCAGCGACAGCCCCTGGATCCCGGCCGTCGCCCTCGATGCGGTCCGCGTCCCGGGCTCGGCGCGCCTGTCCGTCCGCTTCGCGGCCGACGATGCGATCGGCCCATGGCAGGCGCTGGCCGCACCGGCCGCCGATGCGTATGGACGGGACTCGTGGTTCGTGGGCGGGCGGCCGGAGACGGCCGACCCGCCCCTCACGGAACTGGATCTCGGCTCGCTGCCGGCGGGCGAGTGGGTCGTCCAGGTGGAAGCTGTGTTCCGCAGCGGCGGCAGCGCGACGTACTACTGGCTCGTCGCCGCCGGATAGCGCGGCCTCGACGAACGAAAGACGGCCGGCGGGTCTGCCCGCCGGCCGTTCGGTTCGGATCGCCCGCCCGTGCGGCGGGCAGGGTCAACCGGCCGGGACCGGTTGCGGTGCGGTGTAGATCGAGACCTGCGCCTCGTCGGGCAGCATCACACCAAGGATCTTCTGGAGGCTCAGGAGATGGACGCAGACCGACCACGAATCGAAGTAGTGGCAAGTGCAGTGCCACTGACCGGCGTCGAGCGTCACGTGGTGCGTGTCGTTGTCTCCACGGAACGTGAGGGAAAGGCGGTCGATCGAGATCCGATCGAGCTCACGCGCATAGCGATTCGCCTTCTCGACCTTGCCGATCAGGGAGCTGTGCATCGCGCAGAACCTCCGTCGCCCGCTGGGCGCCTGTGAGGCCGCCGTCCGGTCCTGCACTCGACCGGTCGTGGCGGTCGTCGGCGTCAAGGGTACACCGCGCCGGCGCCGCGGGTCACCCCCGAATCGGCCATCGGGCCCCGCCGTTCGGGCCACCGGAACAGGGCGGCTGTCGGCGCGACGGTCGGCGCGCCTCAGGGCGCGGTCGTGCCCTCGCGCCCGTAGTCGTCCTCGAGACGGACCACGTCGTCGAGCTCGGTCGTGGAGACCTCGATGACCTCGCAGCGCTGGACAGCCTCGAACCGGTGACGGCGCCCCGGCGCGACGTGGCGATGCTCCCCGGGGCCGAGGTCCTCGACACGGATCGTGCCCGCCTCGTCCTCGAGGTGCAGGCGCAGCGAACCCGCGACGACGTAGATCGACTCGTCCTTGCGTTCGTGGTACTGGAGGGACAGCCGGTGACCCGCCTCGATGACGATGAGCTTGCCGACGTAGCCCGGCGTCTCCGCCCAGATGAGCTCGTGGCCCCACGGCTTCGGGACGTGCCGGGCCGCCGGGCCGTCCCCGGGGTCGGGCCGGTCGGCGGTCACGAACCGCGGACCACGCGCTCGCCCGCGCCGAGCATCGCGTCGCGCACCGACTCCGACGTCGCCTCGACGTACACCCGCACGAGCGGCTCCGTGCCCGACGTCCGGACGAGGAGCCACGAGCCGTCGTCGACGAAGAACTTGAAGCCGTCGTTCGTGTCCAGCGCGATCGTCCGCGTCACCGCGTGGCCGGCCAGCTCGGCGGGGGCCTGCTCCTTGAGGTCCACGAGCAGGTGCCGCTTCGTCTCCTCGTAGCGCGACCGCTCGATGTGGACGTCGATCCGGCGATACCAGGACGGGCCCGCGATCTCGTGGAAGTGGGCGATCGCCGACGACACCGGCCAGCGGCCGGCGCCACGCTCGCGCAGGAACAGGTCGAGGAGCAGCAGGTCGGCGTAGATCCCGTCGCGCTCCGGGAGGTGCATCCCGAAGCCGAAGCCGCCGGACTCCTCGCCGCCCATCATCGCGCCGGTCTCGATCATCTTCGGCCCGATGTACTTGAAACCGACCGCCGTCTCGTGGACGTCGATCCCGTAGCGCTCCCCGAGCCGCTCGGCCATCGACGTGTTGTTCACGCTCTTCACGACCGGGTCGCGCCAGCCGCGGTGCTCGGCGAGGTAGTACATCAACAGGCCCGTGACCTGGAGCTGGTGGATGAACGTGCCGCGCTCGTCCGCCGCCCCGGCCCGGTCCGCGTCGCCGTCGAGGAGGAGGCCCAGGTCGTAGCCGCCACCGGCGATCATCCCGAGCGCCTCGTCGACGTGCGGCCGGATCGGCTCCGGGTTCACGCCGCCGAAGTACGGATTGCGCTCCTGGTGGATCTCGGTGATGCGGATCCGGCCACCGGCGAGAAGGCGACTGATCCAGCCCGCGCCGGAGCCCCACATCGGCTCCACGAGGACGTGGGCGTCGGCCGCCTTCAGCTCGTCGAGGTCGAGCGTCCGCCGGACGAAGCGCTCGTAGCCGGCGAACGGGTCGAAGCGCTCCACGAGCCCGGCCGACTCGGCGTCGGCGAACGGCCGGCGCGGGATCGCCGTCCCGCCGTTGTGGGCGATCCGGGCCTCGAGCACCTTGAGGATCTCGGGGCCGGCTGCCGACCCCGAGGGCGCCTTCACCTTGAACCCGTTGTCGGTCCACGGGTTGTGGCTGGCGGTGATGACGATGCCGGCCGCCGCACCGCGCTCCACGACCTCGTACGAGGACATCTGGGTGGGCACCGCCCGCTCGGCGAAGGCGACCGGGATGTCGCGAGCGAGGAGGACCTCGGCCGCAGCCATCGCGAAGTGCTCGGACGCGAACCGCCGGTCGTAGGCGAGGACGACGCCCTTCGCCTGCTCGCCGCGGTCGGCGACGTACTGCGCGACCCCATCCGCGCAGCGGCGGACGTTGTCGAACGTGAAGTCGTCCGCGACCCGGGCGCGCCAGCCGTCCGTCCCGAAGACGATCGTCGTGGGCGCGGGCGCGGTGGTCGTCTCGGTCACGTCATCCCTCCGGCTCGGAGCAGCGGGCGAGGAGCTCGTCGACGACCGCCCGGTCGGCCCGCGCCCCGCGCAGGACGGCGATCGTCTGCGTCGCCGTCATGCTACCGCGCTCGAACGGGACGACCGCGCTGACGCGGCCGCCGGCGCGCCGGACGACGAGGTCGTCCTCGGCCACCTCGACGGTCTCGCCCGCCCGCACGACCACCCCCTCGACCGCGACGCCGAGCACGCCGAGGAGCGCCGCCCACGAGCCGAGGTCCGACCAGCGGATGTCGAGCACGCCCATGACGACCTTGCCCGCCTTCGCGGCGCCCTCCATGACGGCGTGGTCGATCGACATCGGCTTCTGGATCGACTCGTACGCGTCGGTCAGCATCACCGGCGAAGAGATCATCGGCCCGAGCGTCTGGACGAGACCGGTGTGGCGACGGAGCGCGGCGAGGATCGCCCGCCGACGCCACAGGAAGATCCCCGCGTTCCAGGCGACGCCCGTCCACTCCACGATCTCTCGCGCGCGCTCCGGCTTGGGCTTCTCCTCGAAGGCCTTCAGCGGGTAGCCCGTGATCCCCTCGATGCGCTCGCGGCGGGCGATGTCCGGGATGAGGTAGCCGTACTCGGTCGCCGGGCGCGTCGCCTGGACCCCGAGGGTCACGAGCGGTTCGTCGATCCCGAACGGCGACCCGGTCAGCCCACGCGCCGCGGCCGCGATGACCTTCCGGTAGCGGCGGGCGTCGTCGGGAGCGATCCAGGCGTCGGCCGGGACGACGAGCATGACGTCGTCGTCGGGGCGGTCGATCGCGAGCGCGGCCAGCGCGATCGCCGCCGCGGTGTTGCGGCCCATCGGCTCGACGAGGACGCGCACGTCCGGCCGCTGCGCGCGGGCCAGCTCCGCGTGGCGGCCGTCCGCGACGACCGTGACGTCGGCCGCGCTGAGGCCGAGCTCACCACCGTTGAGAAGGCGGTCGACGGTCATCTCGAACAGCGAGCGCTTCCCGAGAAGCGGCAGGAACGGCTTGGGGCGCTCGGGGCGGCTGAGCGGCCAGAGCCGCGTGCCGCCACCGCCGGCCATGACGACGACGTACATCGCCGGCCATTCTAGGGACCGCGCGCATGCCGCCGCCGGGCGGCACCCGAGGATCCGTGCGGAATCGGCCGCTCGTGGGCGCGAGGAGGCGCCGACGAACGCGCGATGGACCGCGCGGTCCGCACGCCACGATGCGACTGCGGGTGCGAGATTCGCACAACCCGCGCATTGACTCCGCGAGTCGCGCGCTCGTAGGATGCGCCCCATCGGTCGGCCCCGCGCCGGTCGTCCATTCGGCGCGTGGCGTCCGCTCACCGGGTGCTGCCGAGTCCGGAGGTCCTGAGTGTCGGTCGCCGTCTC
>JBFKVO010000129.1:0-4557 GCA_041639095.1 Candidatus Limnocylindrales bacterium
ACGTCGACGAGTACCCGACGCTGTGGCGTCCAGCGCTGGCCGCGCGCGCGAAGGCCGTCTTGCACCGTCCGCCAGTCGATCGATCGCGAGCCGGTCCCGGATCGTGCCGTTGGCCCCCCGCCGCGATCCGTCACGGGACGTCGATCGGGCCGAACAGGCCCGAGCGGGTCGGCTGTCAATCGATGCGCGCGCCGGGCGCGCGCGGATCACCCCGAGTCCTGCGAGGCGATACTGCGTACGAGGAGGATCGAGCGATGGCCGACACGAGCGGGCCGCGGGTGGCGACGGGGGCGCACGCCGCCGTCGCAGTCATCGGGACCGAGACGATGGACGGCGACGTCCGCGTCGACGATGTGCGCTTCCCGTCCGGTGGGATCGACGTCGAGGCATATCTCGTTCGGCCGGTCGACGACATGCCATCCGACGGGCCCGTCGCCGGCATCGTGTGGTGGCACTGGCTCGACACCGAGGCGCCGGACGGGAACCGCACCGAGTTCCTCGACGAGGCCGCCGACTGGGCGCGTCGGCACGGTGCCGTCTCGATCCTCCCGCAGGGCACCTACCCGTGGCGCGTCCCGCCGTCGGGTGCCGACGTGGACGCCGCCGAGGTCCGCGCCGAGGTCGCTCGCTTCCGCGCCTGCGTCGACCTCCTCGTCGGCTCGGGAGCGGCCGCGGACCGGGTCGCGGCCGTCGGGCACGACTTCGGGGCGATGATCGCGATGCTCGCCCTCGCCGAGGACCCCCGGCCACGCGGGCTCGTGTCGATCGCCGCGACGCCCCGCTGGGGCGACTGGATGCTCGCCTTCTGGTCGCTCCCCGACGACCGGATCGACTACCTGCGGACGCTCCGCCCGCTCGATCCGATCGAGGTCGTCGGCGCGATCGCCCCGCGCCCGATCCTCTTCCAGCACGGCGAGCGCGACTTCTACATCGCGCGGATGGCCGGGTTCGGCTTCCGGCGGGCGGCGGGTGAGACGTCGGAGCTGCGCTTCTACGACGCGGAGCACGACCTCCGCGTGGATCTCGCCAGGACCGACCGGACGGCGTTCCTCGAGCACGTCCTCGACCTCGGCTGACCCGGCGGAGGTCGGCCGGCGTATCGTCAGCGGCGATGGACCGGACCGACGAGCTGCGGCCACTGTGGACCTGTCCGCGCTGCGGGAAGTCGTACGCGAACCGGAACAACTGGCATGCCTGCGTCGTGGTGCCGCTCGACGCCTACTTCGAGGATCGGCCCGATGCACGCGCCTGTTTCGAGGCCATTCGCGCGGCCATCGAGCGGGAGGGCCCGGTCACGGTCACGACGAGCAGGACCCGGATCGAGTTCATGACCCGCGTCCGGTTCGCAGGACTGACGGTGCGCCGCCGGGGCGTCCGGCTCGCCCTGTGGCTGAAACGGGACGTCGAGTCGCCGCGGGTCGCCCGCGTCGAGCACTACGGGCCCGTCGACCGGGGCGTGTTGATCGACATCGCGACGCCGGACGACGTCGACGACGAGGTGGTCGCGCTCCTCCGCGAGGCCCGCGAGATCGGCGACCAGCGCCTCCCGGAGCAGCGGCGCCGCTACGCGCGCCGGAGCGCCTCGCCGACGCGAGGCGAGTCGGATTCGTCGGACTAGTCCGCTTCGCCCTCGGCGATCCGCGCCAGGCGCTCGGCGTCGCGGATCGTCACGGAGTGCTTCTCGTGATCGAGCAGGCCGCGCCGCCGGAAGTCGCTGATCGTGTGGGCGAGGGTCTCGCGCGTCGTCCCGATGAGCTCGGCGAGCTCCTGCTGCGTCAGGCGCGCCTCGATCCGCGTCCCGCCGCCGGCCGGGACGCCGAAGCGTGCCGCCAGGTCCACGAGCCTCCGCGCCAGCCGCTGACCGACCCGGGCGTACGCCATCGCCTCGAGCTCGCGCTCCGCGTCACCGAGCCGGCGCGACAGGTGGCTGATGACGTTCACGCCGATGACCGGGAAGCGCTCGACGAGGCGGCGCAGCTCGTCCGGGGTGATCGTGCAGACGACGGCCTCGTCGACCGCCTCCGCGTAGGCGTCCGGCAGGCGCTGCTGGCCGAGCAGCTCCATGTCGCCGAGGATCGTGCCCTTCTCGTAGATGTCGAGGGTGAGCTGCTTGCCGTCGGGGGTGACCCGGTACACACGGACCTTGCCCTTCTTGACGATGTGGATCCGGTCCGGCGGGTCGTCCGGCGACGCGATCCGCTGGCCGCGGATGCACTGGGTCATCGTCGTCGCGTGGCCGATCGCCTCGATGTCGGCGTCGGACAGGCCGGCGAAGAGGTCGAGCTCGCGGAGCAGGCCGAGCTTCTCGGCGAGGGGGCGCATCGGCGGGGCGGTCATGCGGACGAGCCTACGATGCCGGGGCCGACGATGCCCCGTCGGCCGGGCCGGGCGACCGGGTGTGGCGGGCACGTGGCGCGCCACGGGCGATCCCGTGGATCCGCACGAGCCGATCGCTGGCGAACGGCGTGCCGGGCTCGATGCCGAGCCGCCGGTAGAGAGCCGCGGGCAGCCCGATGTCCGCGAGGTACAGCTCGCCGACGAGGTCGGCGGCGGCAGCCCCGAGCAGCCCGACCTTCGGGAGCGCGAGCGTGACGGTCGCCGTGGCGCGCACGGCCGACGCGGCCGCGGCACCGGAGTCCGCGTCCACGCCGGTCGGGAGGTCGAGGCTCAGGACGGGCCGCTCCGACGCGCGGATCGCGTCGACGAGCCGCGCGATCTCGTCGCGCGGCGCCCCGGCCCCGTTGTAGCCGAGGAGCGCGTCGACGACGAGATCGGCTCTCGCGAGGGCATCGGCGAGCTCCGCGTCGTCGAGGTCGAACGGGGCGACGCAGCAACTCACCTCCATCGCCAGGAGGGTCGCGAGGTGGTGGCGACCGGCGGCAGACAGGCGGAGCGCGGGACGGGCGAGGATGATCCGCACGGTCGCCCCGCGGTTGGTGAGGTGGCGAGCCGCGGCGAGACCGCCACCGCCGTTGTTGCCGGGGCCGACGACGACCACCACGCGCTTCCCGTCGAGGTCGCCGCCGAGCAGGCGGCGGGCGGCCTCGGCGAGGTGCGAGCCGGCCTGTTCCATCATCTGGAGGAGGTCGATCCCGAATTCGTCGACGGCCAGGCGGTCGACCTCCGCCATCTCGGCGGCCGTGACCGCGGGGACGCGGGCACCGTCGGCGGTCTTCGCCAGGACGTCGGCGCGGCGCATCCCGGCGGCGGCGTTCGCGAGCGCGGTCATGACGCCGGCGTCATGTCGGGCAGGCGCTCGCCCGCCTCGATCCGGATCGGGAGGCGATTCTCGGCGGGTGGGAGCGGGCAGGAATACGCCTCGTTGTAGGCGCAGTACGGGTGGTAGGCGAGGTTGAAGTCGAGGAGCACGCTGCCGTCGTCCTCGACCTCGAGGTCGAGATAGCGGGCCGCCCCGTACGTCTCGGTGCCGCTCGTGGCGTCCTGGAAGGGCACGAACAGCGAGCCCTCGGGCGACCCGTCGAACCGGTACGCATGCAGCCGGAGCGGCTCGCCGTCGAGCTCGAACCGCAACGTCCCGGCGCGGATGGCCGATCGCTGGCGACCGTCGGACGTCGTCATCTCGAACGAGACCGGCTCGTCGCCGTCGTACGGGTCGACGCGATCGACGACGACCTGGTAGTCGGGATCGGGCGGGAAGTACGCGAGTCCCTCGAACGGCGACTCGGCCGCGTCCGCGTCGGCGTGCTCGTCGTGGCCGTGATCGTGGTGTCCGTGGGCCGCGTGCTCCTGATGCGCGTGCGCGGCGCGGGCCCGGACGCTCGGGATCGGGCTGCTCGGGCTCGTCGCGAACCAGCGATCCTTCGCCGCACGTCCGTCGAGGATCGCCGCGACGTAGTCCTCCTCGGTCATGCCATCGGCCTGGTCGTGGCCGTGGTGCTCGTGGTCGTGGTGGTCGTGGTCGTGATCGTGGTCGTGGCTGTGGGCGTCGTGGTCCTGGGCTCGATCCTCCATGGGTCGAGGCTAGCACCGCGGTCCAGCATCGCCGTGACCTGCATCACGGGGCGCGCGGCGGTCAGACGGGGCGTCCGGGGCCCACCGGGAGTGCCTGGCGGGCGCGGCCGCCGTCCGAACGACGCGCCGGGCCCGCGTTTCGGTCAGATTCCAACCACGACGGCACGTCGCGAGACTGGAGGCCCGCGGGCGCCGGCGCGCGGCCGCGTTCCGGGCAGGATCGTGCACGGTACGACACGTCGCGTGCGCGGAATCGGGCGCCGCCGGGCTCGATCTCGAGCATACGGTGCGTGTGGTTGGAATCTGTCAGCAGCATCGGCGACGCCGAGGGCCGAGAGATCGCGGACGTCGGGTGGTCAGCCGCGCCGGGCCACCACCGAGAACGACAGCGGGATCCGGCCCGCTTCCGCCGCCGCGACGTTCCCGTGCCCGCCCCACCAGTCGCGCGGGTATTCGTCGACACGCTCGAGGCGCAGGCCCGCCCCCAGCATCGCGGTGAGGATCTGGCCGAGCGTCCAGGAGCGGGCGAACTTCCAGCTCTGCTCGGACTCGTCGATCGACAGCCGGTCGATGTACTCCGGCGCC